>JBJTRR010001111.1:0-4901 GCA_046076185.1 bacterium
CTCTTCAGACCCTTTGAAGCATAGCTGAAGCGATTCTGGAAGTCAGAGGTGCCGAAAGGCGTGCCCGAAGCCGGAACGCGGAGGGTTTCCGTGTTGATCGGAATGGCAGTACCAAGGGTGCAACCATTGAAGTTCCAGAAGTTGGAGTCGGCCACCTGTGCCGGAATGGTTTCGCCAACGATGATCGTGTTCGAGGTACCGTCGGTGACCGAAGCAATCGTCACGACTGGGATACCTGCGTTACGATAAGCGAAGAAACCACGGAGAGTACCAGTGCCACGGGCACCGTTGCTGATGCCGAAGTTGGTGCCCCAGAAGCCGTGCCAGCCAATACGGGGTTGGCCAACAGGTGGGTTACCGGCCTGGGGTGTTTCCCAGGTGGGATGGGGTGATGTCAAAGCACCAACGGCGTAGTTGTCGCCGAAGCTACCCTGATAGTTGGCAACGGGAATACGTGGCTCAGCAGCGTTCGTGGCCGGGTTGGTAGGGGTGGTGCCGTTGGGGTAGTTGCCCCAGACGCCCGAGCTGGAACGGAAGCCTGGAGAAACACCGTTTATGTTGTCGTCTGAAGGGCAAATCCATGCGTTGTTGGCGACCATGTAGGCTGTCCACTGCGTGGCACCCGAGGCCGAGCTCATGGCACGGTTGGTGTTCATGGAGTTGTAGGCGTTGTTGGATTCCATCTGAGGAAGAATCAGCGCACGCCAGGCCAGCAGGTTGTTACCACCAGTGCCGCCCCAGATGTCGCCTGTGTTTGTGGTGCTGGCGGTTTCGTCAGCGATACAGGTCGGGAACGAGCTGAACGAGCTTTCGTAGTTGTGCAGTGCAAGACCAATCTGCTTCAGATTGTTCACGCACTGGGCACGACGGGCCGCTTCACGAGCCGACTGAACGGCAGGAAGCAACAGGGAAATCAGAACTGCGATGATCGCGATAACGACCAGCAGCTCGATCAGGGTGAAACCCTTTCTCATGCTTGACTTCATCAAAAATCTCCCACCAATAAGGTTGATTGAGGGCTGAGTGGTTGCAACCATCCGTGACAGCTTATAAACGGCATAAACCGGGTTACCGGCTACACGGTGACGCACCATATCTCACTGAACGAGTAGAGAATCTTGTTGATACAACAAGATGTATCATTGTTTATACAGGCTGTGAATTTTTGCGTCAATCACCTGCCGCAATTTTTTTACCATTTCTTTACATTTGCCTGATGAAAAATTAACAAAAACATTTTTAAGCACGAATCACGGCCTTAATAATACATACCAGGCTCTCAGGATATTTTCTGAGTCAGTTGCGAAAGGCAACCAAAATCAAGAACCTGGCCGGGCGAGCAAACCCAGGCCCGAAACTCATGCCCGGCAAGAGTTAGCAAATAGCGATCAGAAAGAAAATTAACCCCCGAGGCATTGTGGCTGAAGGCCGGCAGAATGATTCTGTCGTCAGAGACAAGAAAGGTTTTGTAGTCGCGCGACTCAAGTTGAAGCACCGGATGAAGATGGCCCGTCACACGTTTATTTTTTGAAACATCAGGGTCGTCGATATGCCCGTGAACAATGTGCCAATGATCAATAATGTAGCAATCTGTAAACAAATGATGCCCGGAAGGGTCGTGATTTCCAGCTAAAAAGAGAGGCTCGATGTCACGACTCAAAATCCATTCGTAGAGATGATGAATCAACCCATGCGCCAGATGCGCATTGCGGCGTGATTCAACCAGATCGCCAGCAACGACGAGTTTTTTGACAGGAACCGAGTCGAGAAACCTGGCCAGCGAGTGCATCTCACGCGAGGTCTCAAAAGCAGGCAGGGTGTCGCCGGCCTGGCCCCGGGTCTGTTCATAGCCCAGGTGCATGTCGGCAATGATGGCCACCTGCTGGCCGGGATGATAGATTGCCCCGGCGGGTGAAAGGAGCCAAGGGGCGGGCCCAACAGCCCAGCCTTTCGGCAGACTGTTTCGTTTCATGGCCTTCATGCGACGAAATTCCCTTCCCGGCCGAAGAGCCTTTGATGGAGCCGCGAGAGGGCTTCGTCGGGCGTTTCCACCTGAATGGCCTCAGACCCTTCGCGGCCGAAGGGTTCAAGCCAGGCTGTGGTGAATGGCGAAATGCCACGAATTTTGCGAATACGCACAGCGGGCCCCTGCCCCAGCCAGGTGGCCAGGGCGGGCAGGTCAAGAATTTGTTCAAGGGCCTCGCGCTGGGCTTCACGCAGAAGGGGGTGGTCAGGGCAGGCTTCGCGAACGACTGGAAAGAGTTTCTGGCTGACCCAGTCCTGCCCGCCTACGCGGGGCTTGCGGCCTTCGGCATTTTTCAGAACCATGAGGCCGGTGGCGGCTGCGGCCCGGAATCGGCGGGCGACCAGCTCGCCCCTGTCAAGCCCTTCCACCACATCCTGCCGAAGGTTTTCCTGATGGAACATCTGGCGAATGTCATCGGCCGAGAGCCCTTCAGGGCCGCCCTGAATGACAAAGCCAAGGTCTGTCACAGCCAGACGCATGTCGTGCCGCCGGCGGGCGGCGAAGCGGGCGGCCATGGCGCGGCCAAGCGCTTCACTGGCCGGGCGATGCAGGGGGCAGTGAAAGGCGTAGGAAAGCGAGTCGTTTTCGGGATAAATTTCAACCAGAACCCCGTGGGCGGTGGGAATTTCAGAAGAGGCGATCTGGCGTTGCCACAGGCGAACCAGGCAAAGGGCATCGGCAGGCCTCATCTGATATTCTTCAGCCAGCCAGAGCTCGGCCGAGGCGGGGTTATCGACGACCAGGCGACCAAGCTTTTCACGAAAGGCGACCAGCTCGCGGGCGAGCACGGCCGATAGGCCGGGGCGTTCACTTGTCCACTGGGGCATCATGGCATCGCCGCCGACATCGCGGGCCACGATAATGCCTTTGTCAATCCGCTTGAATTCCAGGGTGCGGCCGTCAAGGCAGAAGCGGTCGCCGGGCTGAAGCCGGTCGGCATAGGGCTGTTCAAGCTGGCCGATGCGGCGGCCGCCGGATTCAACCGAGAGCGATTCTTCAGAGTAAATTGTGCCGCAGTTCATGCGGAACCAGCGAACGACGCGGCGGTGCCGCACGCCGAAATGGCCGCCTGATTTCCAGAGCCGGGGCGATGTCCAGCGGGGCGGGGCCCCTTCGTCCTTCTGATATGCACCGGCCGGTGCGGCCAGATCGCCGGCTAGATAATTCAGACAGGCATCGAAGTCGTCGCGGGTCAGGTTTCTGAAAGGCCAGGCACGCCTGACGAGATCATAAATCGTGCCGGCTTCGGCGTCGTCAAGGCAGGCGATGGCGAGAATCTGCTGGGCCAGAACATCAAGCGGGCAATCAATGGTGCTGATCTCTTCAATTCGCCCTTCGCGAACGGCCCTGGCGGCAACAACGGCGGCGGCAAGTTCGCCGGGGTGGGCGGCCAGAATGACGCCGTGGCGGTCTCGTTCGGGCCCGTGCCCTGCCCGGCCGAATCGCTGAAGGCAGCGGGTGACGGTGCCGGGCTGGCCAACCAGGGCGACGAAATCGGCCGAGTCGTAGTCAACACCAAGCTCAAGACTGGTGCTGGAAATGACCAGCTTTGATTCGCCTGATTTGAGCCGGTCTTCGACAGCCTTGCGAATCTCACGCGAGAGCGAGCCGTGGTGAACATCAATGGTGTCGTCAGGCTGGCCCTTGCGACGAAGCTGTTCACGCAGCAGAAAGGCGAGCCGTTCAGCCATGGGGCGGGTATTGGTGAAGAAGACTGACGACCCCTGACGCCTGAGCGAGGCACCCATAAAATCAACAATTCGCTGAAGCACCAGCGGCCTGTAGGCAGATTCATCAGACGCAATGAGCGATTGCACTTCAAGGGTGAGCTTGCCCGAGCGGTCGTGGTGGGCAGGTGGCTCAATAATGTGGCATTCGCGATTGGGGCCGACGAGAAACCGGGCCACGAGAGCGGCAGGCCGGCAGGTGGCTGAAATGCCGATGCGCTGGGGTGGTTGGTGGGCGAGGGATTCGAGCCTCTCAAGCGTGAGGGCGAGGTCGGAGCCCCGCTTGTTCGGCGCCAGGCCGTGAATTTCATCGATAATCACCGACTGCACATGCCGAAGGGCATTGGCCCAGGGCTTTTGTGTGAGCAGCAGCGATAGGCTTTCAGGCGTGGTGATGAGAATATCAGGCGGGTTTTGCCGCTGCTTCTGGCGGAAATAGGCGGTGGTGTCGCCGGTGCGGGCGGCGGCAGTGCATGAAGAAGGCCCCTGCCCGACTTCGGCCAGAATGCGGCTGATGCTTTTTTCTATGTCGTTGCAAAGGCTTTTCTGCGGCGAAATGTAAACACAGCGAACCGCACCGGCGGGGTTTTCAGCGGTGGCTGGCCCAGCAGTGGCATTTTCAGGAGGCGCGTCTGTCGGTGTATCAGAAGATTCAGGCCGGGTGATTTCAACCCGTGTTGGTTCGGGCGGGCGCGACATAAGCTGATCAAGCACCGGGATAAATCCGGCAAGGGTTTTGCCGGTGCCGGTGGGCGAGATAACCAGGCAATGCTGGCGGCGGGCGATGGCGGGCCAGGCCATTAGCTGAACCGGTGTGGGGCCGGTGGCAAACCGCTGCTGGAACCATGTCCGCAGGGGCTGGCTGGCGATGAGCGAATCCAGTGGTTGTGTGCTCGGACTTCCGTGTTCCATGAAAAAATGCTTTGGAAGAGTCAGCCGGAATTTCCTGGGCATGAATCCAGCTTGACTGCCGCCCTGCAAAAAGTTGCGTCTTTTTTCTATACTATATTGGAGTCGGGCCAAGATCAAAACAATTCACCCTTTTGAGCATGGTGAAATGAGGATCGGGTGCATGGGGAAAGCTCTCCATTTCACTTGAACACCGGTGTGCCAAGCCGCATGATTGAGCCAGATTCTGATAACGAAAC
>JBJTRR010001112.1:0-5118 GCA_046076185.1 bacterium
ATCCTTGAATGTATCTTCGCAGTTCACGCCGGCACCCGGCCCGCCGGAAATACCCTGGCCGCCATAGGGCAGGCCATACGCAATGGTGTTGTGGCAGTTCACCTGGCAGGTGCCATCGCGAAACTGCTTCGCCAGGGCAACGCCGCGTTCAATATCACGGGTCCAGACACTGGCTCCCAGGCCAAAGGGCGAGCTGTTGGCCAGCCGCAGGGCCTCTTCTTCGCTTGAAACCGGGCAAATGGTGGCATAAGTGTGAAACACCTCATCAGGATTCACATTCAGGCCTGGGTTTGTCAGGTAAAGCGAAGGCTTGAGGTAAAAACCCTTCCGCCCGGCCACTTCGGCATCGCCACCGCCCAGCAGAGCCTTGCCGCCACGGGCCACCGTGTCGCGATCAGCCTGCAAAATCCGCCGCCTTTGCACGGGGTTAATCACCGCGCCTAGCTGCGTGCCGGCATCGCCCTGATAGCCAATTTTCAGGTCAGCAAAAAAGGCCTTTTCGGCATCGATAAAGTCATCGGCAATCTTCTTGTCCACAAAAATCCGGTGGATCGTGCAGCAGGTCTGGCCGAAGTGCTGATTGGCCAGCCGCCCGATCATCCGGGCCACTGTTTCAGGGTCGGCGTCGCCCAGCACAATGGCCGAGCCATTGCCGCCCATCTCCCGCTTCATGCGGGTGCCGTGGCGGTCGCATGTCCGCAAAATGGCCTGCCCCACGCCCGGCGATCCTGTGAACGAAATATATTTCACGCCTGGGTGCTCGGCAATGCTCTGGCCGGTAATCTCGCCACGGCCCGGCAGAATGTTAATCACCCCGGCCGGAAAGCCAGCTTCCTCGGCCAGTTTACCAATGTAAAGGGCCGAAAGCGGCGTATCTTCGGCCGGCTTGATCAAAACGGTGTTGCCCGAGAGCAGGGCAGGGAACATGAACCACGATGTCAGTACGATCGGGTAATTCCACGGGATAATCCCGGCCACCACGCCCCACGGCTCGCGATAGGTGAAGCCTCGAATACCGTCGGCCACCTTCATCGAAGGGCTATCGCCCAGGGCAATGCGGCGGGCAACGTCAATAAAATACTCGGCCGTGGCCCGAATCTGGGCGAAGTCGCCCTCAGCCAGTTCCGACACCTTACCGCCGTCAAGAATTTCGCAGGCCAAAAGCACATCGCGGTCGCGCTCACACAGGGCCACCAGCTTTTCCACCAGGGCCACGCGTGCCTCGACACTCATGTCACGCCAGCCGTTTTTGCCGTTGCCCACAAAGGCCTTCTCGGCCGCTTCCACAGCGGCGTCCACCTCGGCGTCGCCCATTTCGCAAATGGTGGCCAGCACTTCCTGCGAGCCTGGGTCAATTGTCTGAAACGTGGTGTTCATCGTTCCGGCCACTTCGCGGCCATCAATCAGCCCGCCCAGCGGCTTGCCGCCATTGCGGCAGAAGTCGATGAATTTTTGCGGAGCCCGAAAGGCCGATGCCGTAAGGGCACGAATTTCTGTCGCAGCACTTGCCATGTTTTTTCCTTTTTTTAAAGCGTTTGAGGTGCATGCTGGTGACAGAAAGACGGATCCAATCTGGGTTGATTCCGTTTTTCTGTGTTTCAGATCAAGATACAGTGGCGGCGGCTAAAACTCAAGAAAGCAGATTGCACAGAACATCGCTTCAGATCATCCCTGCTTTAAGTAATTATCTTAATTGTAATGAGGCTAAAAAGCTGGCGAGATTTGGCTTAAATGCTTCTAACTCGGTTCTTAAACGAAGATAAAAATGAATTACTTACGACAGGTTTTGGCTTGTTGTGCTCCAGAGGAGCAGCCTGTTTACAGCCATGGCGAAGCCGCAAGTGATTAATATACAAATTTCAGCACCGGATCTTATAAAGCGGGCTGTGATATTGGCTTGCAAGCAAGCCAACTTTGAATATTTGACTCCGATGGAGTCAAAAGTAAAGGCTCTGAAGTGTTCATCCCCGAGCCGCTTGGCGAGTCAAATGTCGAACTGCGCGATGGGGTCAGCGTGGTTCGGCTTTCCCGGCTCATTGAAATGAAGCTGGCAAGCGGCATTGGCAACCTGCGCCGAACCCACAAAGATTTTGCTGATGTGGTCGAACTGATCATCATTCGCAATCTCGACAGCTCGTTCGCCCGCCATTTACACCCGTCGCTTCGCCCGACTTTCCGTGAACTCGTGCAGCGTGCGAACATCGACGACTGACAAAAAAATCCCAGTGAATATCCCTGCATGCAAAGCCTTTGCAGAAAATTCACCGGGCAATTGCTGTGCCGAGAATTCCTATCAGTCTTAACCCGGCAGGGCCACTACATCCTGAATGGTTGGCAGGGCCGACCCGCCATGAAACAGCGTGCCATGCACCTCAACCACGCGATGGGCATAGTCGTCGCTCAGGGTTTTCAGGGCTTCATGGGCTTCGGCAAGGGCATAATGCGGAATGGCCGGATACATGTGGTGCGGCGTGTGCAAGTCCTGCCCATGCACAAAAACGGCCCAACGGGTGAAGGGGTCAACATAAAACACACGTGTGTTGGTGATCCGGTCCTTATCCGTATTGCCATGCTGGTAAATTTCCCGCAGAAGCATGTAATACATGAACGTGGTGAGCAGCGGCAGCACCCAAAGGCCAAAGAAAAGAACCGTGCTGCGGCCGTCGGTCAGGGCTCTGGCCGTGTTCAAAGCCAGCAACCCGACCACCAGAAATGTCATTCGCATGGCTGAAGCCACCCTCACAGGGTAAGGCTCTTTAAAGGGTGAAACATACATCCACTGCGAAGGCAGAAGCAGGGCCCCCATCACTCCGCCCAGCACACCCACACCAGCAGCGGCCATCACAAAATCAAGACGACCAAATCGCTCGGCGGCAATCATCGCGGCATCGGTGCCAATCAGCCAGAGCACTGCCAGGATCGGCCCGGCCTTCAGCCGGGTTGACTTCGGCGGATGGATCCCGATCTTGCGAAGATAAAAGCTGTCGCCCACGGCAAATACGTTGTTCAGAACATAATCTGTGCCATAGCGGATGACACTCATCGGCGCGAAAAACGGCCTGAGATAGGTGTCCATAAAGAAACCCAGCCGGCCCTTGGGCAGCTTGCCGCCCCAGAATCGCTCCATATTTTTGAAGTCGGGGTCGAACTGCTCGTCATTCACAAATTGGTGGTGCGCCATGTGGTTAAGGCGATAAAGCTGCACGCTTGACATCAGCGGAAAAAGGCAAAGCCAGTCGCCGACAAGGTCATTGGCCACCCGATTTTTCAGCATCGTATAGTGCGACGATTCATGCGCCAGGGCCGCCAGCCTGTGCTGCACCCCGCCCATAATCATCCCGCCAAGGCCAAAAACAACCACGGTGAACCAGCCCGGCAAGCCCCAGGCGGCCCGGTTTTCAAGGTAATACCAACCGGCCGCAAATAATGCCAGAATGGTCAGCCAGTCCACCAGCAAATAACCCATGTTCTTTGGGCCATTGATGTTACGCAATTGCCTGAGCCGCTCGTTCAGCTCAATCGCCTGCTTCGTCCGGGCAGATGATTCGCCGCCACGCCGGGCACGCTCGCCAATCTGCTCAAGCCGGCCCGATATCTCGTCCTTCAAGTCGCTTGCCATCGTGATCCACTGCTTTCAATCGCACGGATAGCCAACCCATTTTTACTATTTTACCACACGACTGAAATATGGTCAGAAAATCGGGCAAGCGGCAGGTGAATTTTTCCAGGCCCGGCGCGGCCCAGAAATTCTGGCTGAACCAACGCTGAAAAAGCCTGAAAAAAAAGCGTTTTTGAGTCATGTCGTAAACCTTGGCCGGGCCGAAGGGTTAGAGCGACAAAAAAATTTCAGGAAAATTTTCGAACCGGTATTGAATCCAGAGCGTAATTCAATACAATAAATGGTTCGATCGATCCCTGAAATGGCCGATGAAGGCCATCACAATGTCGAGGGGATGAATCGACGAATCGACCGACAAGGTCTATGGATTTCCCGATCCTTTTTCGACGTCCCGGTGAAAGTCCGGGGTTTGGAGGCTCCTCGATTGAACATACGCCCAGCACGAGTTAGCGACGTTCCCGCCATTTGTGATTTGATTAAAACCTTTGCGGATCAGAAGTTAATGATCCGGCGCACGCTCGGTGAGCTTTACGAGTCGATACGCGAATTCCACGTGGCGGTGGATGTTGACGGCCAAGTGATTGGCTGTGCGGCCCTGCATGTTTTCTGGGAAGATCTGGCCGAGCTGAAGTGCCTGGCCGTCTCAGAACAGGCACAGGGCAGGGGCCTGGGGCGTAAGTTGGTCGAGGCATGCTGGGATTCGGCCCGCTCGCTTGATATCAAGTCGGTTTTCACGCTGACCTATGTGCCTGACTTTTTCGAAAAGTGCGGCTATGGCGTGATTGACAAGGCCGAACTGCCGCACAAAATCTGGAATGAGTGCGTGCGTTGCCCGCTCTTCCCGAACTGCAACGAAGTGGCCCTGATTCGCCATGCTGAGGCTCCGAAGAGCGCCGGCCTGCGTGAAACGGTCCGCCTGAGCGTGCTGGTCTGATCAACCTGCCCGATTTAACATGAATCACCGGTGGCCGCAGCATTGATAGGAAATGTTGCGGCCATTATAATTAATTTTAACTGATACATAGCCATCAAGCCGGAATCAACCATGCCCAGGGTAAAACGCCTTTTTTTTAATGAAAATTTCGACGTCACCCAGCGTGATCTGCTTTACGGAAAGAGTCAGGGCGGCACGCTCTGGCGAGACCTTTACATCTCGACATTGCCGCAGGGCCTCCAGCATATGAATGACAATTTTTTCTGGTCAATTGATTCTTATAACAACAATCTTGCCCTATTCAGCCCGACTGATAATTTTGATGACATTGAGACAAGGATGCATGATGGCAGGCCGGGCGTCGCGACCAATCCCAAGCCGATAGATAATTACCAATCGATTTATTAGTCGTCGATCATGAGTTCCAACTATAGTCCTAAGCGAGTTTTTGGAGAGAATCGGGAAGTCGATGCCAAGCTGCGCAAGGAGGGTTATCATGCCATGCCCGACGTTCTTGACGCGCAACAGGCACTTGCCACAAGCCGGCAATATCTCATGGTTCGCA
>JBJTRR010001113.1:0-2118 GCA_046076185.1 bacterium
GCCTTCCCAACGCCACGCGTGGGTGAATTCGACACCGAACTTGTCGAAGAATTCTGGCACGCTGTCTGTGTGCAGGCCAAGATGAATCTGCACGTGAACCTGCAATATGGCCGCAACAGCCACCACATTGCCGAAGCGATATTCAAGGCGCTGGCCCGTGCCATGCGGCAGGCCTGGGCGATTGACCCGCGAGAGCCCGGCGTGCCTTCCACCAAAGGAACATTGAGCCAATGACGGCTGAAGCCCAGGGCCCGGGCCCTGAAAACCAGGCGGATGCAGGCCCGGGTACGCCCGGCAGAAAATCAGGTAAAGGAAGCCTGCTGCTTTTCCTGGTCGGTTTTTCGCTGCTTGGCTGGGCGATTTATTCAAACCGGGCACAACTGGCCAGATGTTTGTCGGGCGAGATCAGTTATTCTCGGATCATGGCAGGTTTTCTGCTGCATCTCGCAGGCATGGCGATTGCCTTTATCCGATGGTTTTTTCTGGTCAGAATGCAGGGCATTCCCATTCCTCTGACTGATTCGCTGCGACTTTCAATCGTCGGTGCCCTGTTTAATCTGGTCATTCCCGGGGCAGTCGGGGGCGACCTGGTCAAGGCAGCCTATCTGGCCCAGATGGACATTCCCAAAGTCAGGGCTTTTTCCAGCATGGTCATTGACCGCCTTCTGGGCCTTCTGGGCCTGTTTCTGCTGGCCAGTGGGGCAGGGCTTTCGGCCTGGAACAGCTCGCCACCTGAAGTTCACCGAATTACGATTTTTGCGATTCTGGTCACAATGGTCGTGCTGCTGTTTCTTACTATGGTTTTTGGCGGATTCATCAAGGGCCAATCGCCCAAAGCCATTGAGCTTAGTGCCATGTCAGCCGCTTATCGAAGCCATCTGCCGGCCATCGCCTTCTGGGCCGTTGCTTCCATGCTCATTCATGTTTGCAATACGTGGGCCTTCTATTCCGTGAGCATGGGCATTTTGCCCGACCTGAAAATTGGCCTTGCCACGCATTTTCAGATTGTGCCACTGGTGCTTTTCAGCACGGCGGTGCCGTTGCCGCTGGGGGCGATTGGCTTGTCTGAAAATGTCAGCGAATTTCTCTTCAAAAATGTCGGCCACCCCGACGGTGCCATTGCCATGATGGGCTTTCGCATCCTTCAGTTTGGCTTCGGCCTTTGTGCCGTGCCGGTTTATCTGGCAAATCTCTCAAAAATGAAACAGCTTTCCAGCAGGCAGTGGCAATAATGGCCAGCCTGATTGCCACCCTCGGTTCCGACACTTCCCGCCGGTGCCGGTGGCATCAACCGGGCTGCAGTGTGCTGGCCAGCGTGCGTTCAATCAATTGCCCCAGCCTGTTTCCAGCCGACTTTGCGATTTCAAGCACTTCTTCATGCGTGATTTCGGCTGTGGGGTCGTCGCCACTGCCCGAGGCTGCATTGGTCACCATGGCAAAGGCCATGACTTCCATGCCCGAGGCCCGGGCCACAATCGCTTCAGGCACGGTTGACATGCCCACAACATCAGCCCCAAGGCCGCGCAGCATGAGCACTTCGGCAGGGGTTTCGTAACTTGGGCCCGGCATGGCGGCATAAACGGCAGGTGTCAGACGCAGGTTCATGGCATTGGCCTCTCGCATGGCACGCCTTCGCCATTCGGGGCTGTAAACCTGAGTCATGTCGGGGAATCGCTTGCCCAGTCGCTCGTCGTGCTTGCCACGCAAGGGGTTATGACCAATCAGGTTGATGTGGTCGACAATGCTGCAGAGGTCGCCGGGGCCAAGGCCTTTGGCAATGCCGCCAGTGGCGGCAGTCAGCACCATCAGCCGGGCCCCAAGGGCGGCCGCAACGCGGGCCGGCAGAGTCACGGTGTCAAGCTCATGCCCTTCGTAATAATGAAACCGGCCCTGATAGACCAGTGTTCTGACACCGGCAAAGTCTCCGTAGATTACCCGACCGGCATGACCCGCAACACCGGGCGGCTCGAAGCCAGGAATTTCGTCGTAGCTGATACTGACCCGGTTATGAACGACCAGGTCGGCCAGATGCCCCAGGCCCGAGCCCAGCACCAGAGCCACAGCCGGTGGCTCGTCAATATGGTGGCTGATGGCGCTGGCGGCGGCCTGAACCCGGTC
>JBJTRR010001114.1:0-2082 GCA_046076185.1 bacterium
CACACCCACATTGTGCCCATCTATTCGCACTGCCGTGCCACTTTTGAAGATCGGGAATATGACCTGATCTGCATGCCGTTCTATGGCTCGGTGACTCTGAAAACCCTGATCGACCATGAAAACTGGGGGCTTTGCTTCTCAGGCAGGGATATTCAATCACTTGTCAGATCGATTGATCATGAGTCACTTGTCAAAAGCAATAACGAAATTAACCTTTACGATGAAATGTCGGGCATGTCTTTTGCCCAGGCCATAGCCTGGTGGGGTGCCTGCCTGGCAGAAGCCATGCACCACGCGCACCAGCGGCGAGTGCTGCACCGCGACATTAAGCCGACGAATATCCTGATCACTGCCGATGGTGATCCGATGCTCCTCGACTTCAACCTGGCCATTCAGGGCCCGGGTGCCGAATCCGCCCACCAGAGATTGCCCAACCCGCTCCGGCAAAAAGACGATTCCATCGGCGGCACGCTTGCCTATATGGCGCCAGAGCATCTTGAGGCGATGATCTCCGGCCAGTCGCGGCTGGTTGATCATCGTGCCGACATCTTTTCGCTGGGCGCCGTGCTTTATGAAGCCCTGACACGCAGCGATGTCATTAAAAAATCTCACGCCCCGGCTGAAAACCGTGCAGAAATGCTTCAGCAGGCCTTGGAATTACGCAAAATACCGGCCATTCCCGTGCGTGACATTGCCCCCGATGTGCCTTATGTTCTTGATAAAGTCATTCGCAAGTGTATCGACCCTAACCCCGCCCGACGATACACAAACGCCTTTGAATTGAGCGAAGACCTGCGTGCCATCGCCCGCGACCTGCCACTGAAATATGCTGGCGAGCCAATATCAAACCGCATCCGGCGCATCGGCCGGCAGAATGCCCGCACTTTTGTCGCTCTTTCCATGATGGCTATTCTTATGTTTGTCGGGCCTGGCCATAGCCTTTACCAGAACCTTGAGCAGGATCGAATCGGCCGCCTTGTCATCGACACTCAATACGACCTGAACGCCGCACGAGATGCCACGCAAAATGGCAACTACAACATGGCCTATGTCATTCTCAGGCGTGTCACTGATAACCTGGCACAGGAATCGGCCCTGGCTCATCTCCAGACGGAAGCGAAGAATCAGTTATCAGTCACTTCTCAGACAGAAAATGCCGACCGAAAAGCCGCTGATTTCATAAAACAGGCCGCGTGGGAAAGATATCGAATCATCCATTCCACGCGTTTTGGCGGCGAAATGAACGGCGAGCAGTCAATTACACATGTAATGGCTTTGATTGACCCCATTGTCCGTCAGTTACCAGAAATTGCATCCAGAAATGTCAATCGCAATGCCGCTGTCAGTTCTGATAACTGGGTAGAATATCTGACTGCTTTACAGATATCTGATATGACACGCTGGATGGATATTCTGCTTTTTGATGCGATCTGCAGCCAGTTTCGTCTCGGCAACGAACAGGCCATTCGCCTGGGCAAACAAAATAGCGAATATGCGATGACCTTCACCCAGCCTGGGCTGCCATGGACAATCCTGAACGACAGGCTTTCGGCAGCACTTGAGCAACGCAAGCCCGCTGAAAGTAACTGGCCCGAGCCTGACTCTGAACATTCGCCCGTTGCTTGCATTGAATTTGGTTTACTGGCCAGGCTTGATGGAAAGCCCGAACTTGCCGGTCGATGGCTTCGAAGGGCGATCAGGCTTCAGCCCGCTGATCCCTGGATTCACCATGAACTGGCTTTGATCCATGAATTTCAGTCTGATTTCAGTCAGGCCCTGATCGAGCTTGAAATTGCCAACTCGCTTGACACCGCGAACCCCTGGAGCCGGCTTGATCATGCCCGGCTGGAAAGACTCTCCGGTCAACCGTCATTGGCCGTGAGCGAACTGAATAATGTGCGAAACCTGGCTCTTGACCTGAAAGTCCCACAAAAGTTTTACGAACTGATTGACCTTGAAGAGGCCCTGGTTCAGCAGGATTTGTTCCAATTCAAGACATCAGAACAACTTCTGATGGCGATCAAAGGTGGCAATGCCACCGAGCCTTCCATTCGCGAAATGGCTGCCCGGGCCCTTTGCGAG
>JBJTRR010001115.1:0-1402 GCA_046076185.1 bacterium
TTGTCGCACCAATACTCGTCTCAACAAATGCAAAAAGTGTCGATTTAAACAAACCTATCGAAATTCGAAATGACAATTTAATTGACCCAATTTGCTCAAATACAATATCATTAAAAACCATCATCAAAAACGTACTTTTAAAGTGTCAGGGAAATCACATCGATTCATCAAAATGGGCATCAGGCCGTTATCGACCCACACCGACAATTGTTGAAGCAGCAACCGCGCTGTATAGTGGCCATTCTGTTGAAGAAATTGCACGCAGTGATGCCGGTGAAGTTAATTTAAATAAAACCTCGAATTCTGTCTCGGAAATTATTTCATGGGCACATGATCAATCGAAAAAAGCCATTTGCTTTGTGACAGGTGTTCCAGGCGCCGGCAAAACACTTGTGGGTTTGCAGATTGCCATTAAGCATATCAATAAAGACGACAATCTTTACAGTGTTTATCTTTCAGGTAACGGGCCGCTTGTGAATATTTTACATGAGGCTTTAGCAAGAGATAAAGTTCAAAGTGCGATTGATCATGGCAAGAAAATAAAAAAGAATCAGGCGATGAGCGAAGTCAAAATGTTTATTCAGAATGTTCATCATTTTCGCGATGATTGCTTACGTGATTTAAAGCCGCCAATTGAACATGTTGCCATTTTTGATGAAGCTCAACGGGCTTGGAACAGAGAACAAACCATTAAATTCATGGCAACCAAAAAAGGTGTCAGTGATTTTTCCAGCTCTGAACCTGAATTTCTCATCTCCTGCTTAAATCGACATGACGACTGGGCTGTGATTGTTTGTCTTGTGGGCGGTGGCCAGGAAATAAACACTGGCGAAGTTGGCATAAGTGAATGGATTAAATCTATTTTAAATTCATATCCTGATTGGCACATATTTATTTCTCCTCAATTAAACGATTCAGAATATGGGGCCGGGAAAGTCATTAAACAGCTTGAACATTTTGAACATAAAGAATTTCGGGAAGACTTGCATTTAAATGTCTCAATGCGATCTTTCAGGGCCGAAAATGTTTCGCATCTCGTAAAATCCATTCTTGATGTTGATATTCAAGCCGCCAAAGAGACTTACAAAGAACTCTCCGAAAAATACCCTATTACCATTACACGAGACCTGCTAAAAGCCAAAAAATGGATAAAGTCAAAGGCCAGAGGTTCCGAACGATTTGGTTTAGTAGCTTCGTCAAAAGCCCAGAGATTAAAGCCGCATGCCATCGACATTCGTGTCGAAATTAACCCTGTTTATTGGTTTCTCAATCCGAAAACTGATGTGAGATCCTCGTATTTTCTCGAAGATGCCGCAACTGAATTTGATGTGCAAGGGCTTGAACTTGATTGGACTTGTGTCACTTGGGATGGAGACTTTCGAAAAACTCCTTACGGTTGGAG
>JBJTRR010001116.1:0-5789 GCA_046076185.1 bacterium
ACCAAATGCAGGCCGAATCAATCGAGCTGCTGCGTGCCAACCTGATTGAGCTGCAGATTACCAACCGCAAGGTGGAATTTGAATCCAAGACGTTTGTCAAGAATGGTGCCAATCAGACAGCAGCCCCATCGGTTGAAAAGCTCTTTGATCATCTTGATTCGGCAGTCAAAAACATGGACGATGCTGCCGCCGAATGGTCGCGCCGCCAGCTTGAGCAGATGAGGCCCTATGTTGCCGCGCCTGAAGTGGCCGAGCGAATTGATATCGCCACCAGCCGACCCGGCCGCCTGAACGAACGCATTATCGACAAATATCGTTCGCAACTTGCCGCACTCGCCACACAAAAGCCTGGCTTGGTTGAAGCCCTGCTGGAAAGGGCAATTGAAGTGGGCGATGCCAATGCCTGTGTGGCGGTTTATGAAACTGTTCGAGCCAATGCGTCGCAGTTTTCTGAAAAAACGGTTGAAACCATCGGAAATCGGCTTGTTGCTTTCCCGGCTTCAGCGTTTCAGCAGGCGACACACATTGATCATCAGGTGCGTGAAATGGAAATTCGCGAGATCACGGCGTTTCAGGAAGAGACTGAAGAATTTCTGCGCCAGGCCGCGAATCTTGGCAAGATCAAGCCACTGTCTGAGAAAGAAATTGAATTTCAGCAACATGTTGAAAATGTCAAAAACAGCGGCGCTGAAACGCCTATTGGCCTGGTGCCGGGCGGAAATGCTTCGCACGGCCACCACTCGCTGAATTCCTGACAGTCAGTGCCGAATTTTATTGTTAATCGTTTCAAATCAACGCCGGCAATTTTTGTCGGCGTTTTCGTTTTTCACGGCATTGGGTTCATTAACAGGTCATAACTTTTTGGCGACTTCCAATTTATGTGGTATAGATGATTGTTATTCCACGCACCAAGTTTCCGGCTGATTCCTCATGAGCTTACCCCAGAGTCGTGTCCTGATTGTCGATGATTCGCGAGTGCTTTGCCTTTCGGTGGAAGGCTTGCTCGGTAGCGAGCAGGATATTGTCTGCCGCAGTGTGATGAAGGCGAAAGACTCGATGGAGGCTGCAATCGCTTTTGGCCCGACCGTTATTCTGCAAGACCTGATCATGCCCGACGTGGAAGACTTGGAGATGATCAGCCTTTTCAAAAACGACCCGCGAACTTGTGAAATACCGCTGGTCATGCTTTCCTCAAACGATGATCCGAAGGTTAAGTCAGATTCCTTCGCCGCAGGTGCCAACGATTACATCGTGAAATTGCCCGACCGCCTGGAGCTGCTGGCCCGTGTGCGTTATCACTCAAAGGCTTATCAGGCCCTGCTTGAGCGAAATCGGGCTTACGAGCAGATTGCCGCTGACCTGAAGCAGGCGGGCGATTATGTCTCAGGGCAGTTGCCCGACGAAATTCTCAAGGGCAATGTGCAGGCCAGATATCTTTTCGTGCCGTGTGCGGGCGTGGGCGGCGACTTTTTCAGTTTTTTCCCGATCGATAAAGATCATTTCGGCATGTATCTGCTGGATGTCAGCGGGCATGGCGTGGGTTCGTGCCTGCTCTCGGTTTCGGTGGGCGATTCGCTTCGTCGCCGGATTTTGCCTGGTGCTGATTTCCACAATCCCGGGCAAGTTTTGGAAGTCCTCTCAAACATATATCCGATGGATCCCAAAACGGGCAAATACTTTACAATCTGGTATGGCGTGTTTCACCGGAAGTCTCGCGAGCTGACCTATGCCGGGGCGGGCCACCCGCCTGCTTTGCTGATGCGGGCCGGGGCCGAGACGATGGAAGAACTTGAATCAACCGGGCCCTTCATTGGTATTGAGGGCATGCCTTACGAAAACAGCAAAATCACGCTGGGGACGAAAGACCGGATATATTTGTTCTCAGACGGTGTTTATGAAATTCGCGACCACGAGACCGGCCGCATGTGGGAATTTGACCGGCTGAAGCGCATTCTGGCTGGCGGCAAAACGCTTGAACCCAAAGCCCGGCTTGAGAATCTTCTGCAATCGGCCCGACAGTCGCAGGGCTCCGACGTGCTGGAAGACGATTTCGCGATCGTCGAATTTGAGTTTTGATAAGACTCAGTGCTTGTCGTCTGCACGCTTTTTTTGCTTATTTATCAACCGTATATTCCACCGGCCGAAGCTGCTTCACGGCCGCACGGCCCACTCGCCAGGTGAAAAAGCCATTGGCTGTGCCCGCCGCAACGCTGGGTGCGATGGTGTCAACCACTTTCGCCGCTGCATGGCCCAGATGATTACACAAAAATTCGTGAATCTGGTTTTGAATTGTCGAATGCAGTTGCTCCATCTCGGTGGCTACGGCCAAAGCCGCCATCGACCAGCCCATCAGCGCCACTGTACCGGCGGCCGAAGTGCGCACGTTGTAAACCAGGCAAAGGCCGCGGGTCATCCGTGCCAGCGACATGATCAGCACGGCGTCGTCCCAGAAGGCCAGCGGCACCACGGCCGTGCGCACGCCCACCTGCTTCACATGCCGCCAGATCAGGCTGTCGGCCGCAGCATCCAGCGGCTTCAGAAAGCTGGAATCAAGGGCCCGAATCCAGTCCAGATCGGTGCCATAATTTGTCCGTTCAATCAGCTTTGTGCGGGCCTGCCGCAGCTTGCCCGCCAGCTCACGGCCATCAATCCCCAGCTTGTTCCACGTCTCTTCCTGCGATTTATCCAGCGGAAACTGTCGCAGAAACCGCTCAAGGTCAGTGCGGGCCGCCGCCAGCTTCACCGCCGCCTCGCCCCGAACCTGAGCCCTGAATCGCAGCTCGGCCAGCGTCTGCAGGCTGTGTCTTGGGCTTCGCCTCAGTCGCGTATAGCCAATCACCAGCCTGGCCACGGCCAGGGCCACCATCGTGCTTAAAACCAGCACCAGCCCAATCAGCGGGTAAGCCACCACCTGCGGCTGCCGCGATGCCATATCAAGCACGGCCAGGGCCTGCGAGATCACAACCAGCGACGCAATGCCACCCATAATCACCACCAGTGCCCAGCCCACGGCATCAAGCGGGGCCAGCCAGCGGGCCAGGCCACTCTGGCCGGTTTCCAGGTCGGCGGCAAACTGTGCGGCGGCATCAGCAGCAAAGGCCTTTTCTTCCTGCTCGGCCCAGCGGGCTCGGGCTGTGGCTTCGTCAAGCCGTTTCATTTCAAGGTTGGGGCGGGGCACGCCCAGGCTTTGGGCCTGTTCCGGGGCAGTGGCGGTCGCAGTCGGCTCTTCCTTTGGATTTTCAGCGGCGGGAGTTGGCTGCACCCGGGGCCGAACACCAAGCCACGGCTGATCCGGCATCGATGGTTTGTCGCTTGTCATGGGTGTTGCTCATCTTATCAAGACTTCGTCGTGTTTCCAGTTAGCAGTCGAAAATCACTGCAAAATCCACTGCAAAAGCCGCCCCAGGCCGAATTGCTCAGGGGCCTGCGTGCGCTTCATGGGCAGACGTGGCTGGGGCCGCGGAAAGGCGTATTCGCCCGGCTGCCAAGCCACGGGCCAGGTGGCCGGCACGGTTGAGGCAGGGGCTTCGTAAGTCTCGCCATCGTGGCCAAATGTCAGCCGCCTTTGGCCATCAGCCGCAATCTCTTCGCTGCGAGTGGCATTCACAGCCGAAACCAGGCCATAATGCATCTTCAAACGCTTCTGCACCTGGTATTTCCGCACCAGCGGCTCGACCAACTGATGCAGAAGCCCTTCGGCCGCCTGCCTGTCATCAGCATGAATGCGGTCGGCCTGCGTGCCAATCACGCTGATCTGCCGCACACCGCCCAGCCGAAACCGGTCGCCCGCCACCACCCACGCCACCCAGTCTAGCGCCTTCTCGGCCGAGGTCGTGCCGGGGTTGATCCAGCCCAGCAGTTCCTCAAACAGCCGTGTGGTCCCTTCCACGCCACGCGGGCCGGCTTCCAGCAGGTGGGCGATATCGACCAGCAGCACCAGATGGTCGCACATCGCCAGGGCATCAGCCACGGGCCTCACCACCCGGGCAACGTAGTCATCAAATCGCCCCGCCAGGCGGGTTGTCAGCTCGGGCGCAGCTTCGCGCCAGGGCTTCGACAACGGAAAAACCGGCTCGCCCGGTGCGGTGCCAATGGCCAGCCGGGCCAGTTCATCCACCGTCCAGCCGGGCTGGCTGGTGCCAAGCGTTTCGGTGGCATAGCGATTTTCAATATCCACCAGAAAGCTTGATGGCGTGATGAAGGGCAGGGCATGGTCAACAAAAGCAGCCAGAACGCGGCGATAGGCCATGGCCAGCTCCTGCTCGGCGGCGGTGGTGTCGGCCAGCCCGGCGGGTTCAACCGCCTGCATTTTCGCCAGAAAGTCGCCGGCCAGCGGGCGAAACAGCTCAAGATCAAGGGCGGCCAGCATGGCGTCTGACCATCGGTCAAAAGCGCCGTGGCCAATCATGGCCAGGTCGGCCAGCCGTTCACCGGGCCAGTCAATCAGCGAGAGGTCATACATGCGCCAGCGGTCATCGCTGCGGATGACAAACGAGCGATATTCACTGGCTGAAACGGTCTTGGGCGGCCATCCGCCGTGGGCCAGCCGGTCGCGTGCGGTGTTATAGTCAAAAGCGGGCAGGCTGGTACGAGTGGGCGGGGCGTCGGTGGTGTCGCTGCTTGAATCGACTTCCGCCAGCGTGACAGCCGGGCCAAACAAGTCAAGCCGCCCCGGCGAATGATGCCTGATCTGCGAGATCAGGCTCGTCAGCAGCACGGTTTTGCCGGCATGAAACGGCCCCAGCACCCCCACCCGGCGTGGCCTTGTGATCCGCCCTTTTCGAAGTAGCATGCTCAATGCAATCTTGCCCCTGTTCCTCTTGCAACCCGCCCGCCGAATCTAAAATTCAGCCGCTCTCTACCATCATATTCGATTTGGGCAAGAAAATATTTTGATTTTTGCAGAGATCCTTCGCGCAACCAGCTTCAAATGTCTGCTTTTGACATTTCTGAAAAAATGACATACTCTGATTCCGCATTGATACGACAAGCCGTTGATTTTCGACTTCTCGCACCTAATCCGGCTTGGCACTGCCATGTTCATTCACAAAATGGACTTAAGAACAATCCCCGTGCTCCATTCGCTTTTTACGCGAATTGCTTATGATGTTGATGGCTGCTTTCTGCCTCCTGAAGAACTGGCCGAAGTGCTAGAGGCCGAAAATCGTGCCGATCTGGTCATCGGCGGAATCGTGAGCGAAGCCACAAAAACTATCACCCTGTGGCGAGGCAATCTTGAGCCACTGACCGTTCCATTTGCGGCGTTTGAACCTTCTGGTGACGGCACCAAGCCTGATTTTCAGGCCTTTACTGTCATTGATTCAGGCCAGACCATTCAACTTGGCCATTACGAATCGGCCGTAGATGCACTTCTCTATGAATTTGATCCCGAATATCGCAGGGCTGTCGCCAAAAAGCGATTGCACGAAGAACGCTCGTTTGGTGCCGTTCTGAGACCACTCCGAAAACAGCGAGGCCTTTGCCGAGGTGATTTTGAACCTGATTTATCGTCCAGAACTATCGCCCGAATTGAGCAGGGCGAAGTGAAGCAAATTCGCCAGAAAACCCTGCAATCACTGGCCGTGCGGCTCGGCGTCAGGCCTGAAGAGATCGAAACCTTTTAAAATTAAGGCTGTTTTTTGTTAAAAAAACGGGCAGAACTTCACCTGAAGCCTGCCCGCAATGGCTTTTGATTCTGAAAAAAATCACCCGCCTGACAGGTTACGAATGCTTTTGAGTTCTTCGCGGCTCAGCTTGCCGTCGTCGTTGGTGTCAAGCGTTTGTAGAAG
>JBJTRR010001117.1:0-5156 GCA_046076185.1 bacterium
GGGCACGCTGGCCACCAGGTGCACCAGCAGGCGGGTGCGTTCAACATGCCGCAGAAATTCGTGGCCCAGGCCGTGGCCGCTGTGGGCCCCCTCAATCAGCCCTGGGATGTCGGCCACGACAAAGGCGTCTTCACGGCCGGCGTGTACGGTGCCGAGGTTCGGATATTTGGTGGTGAAGGGGTAGTCGGCAATTTCGGGGTGGGCGTGCGAGATGCGTGAAAGCAGCGTTGATTTGCCGGCATTCGGCAGACCCAGCAGGCCGACATCAGCGATGACCTTCATTTCCAGCACGATCCAGCGTTCCTCGCCCAGCTCGCCTTTTTCAAACTGGCGAGGGGCCCGGTTGGTGCTCGACTTGAAATGGGCGTTACCAAAGCCGCCCCGGCCGCCGCGGGCGATCACTACTGATTCGCCCGGCTTGGTCAGGTCTTTCAGCACATGGCCGCGGTCACGGTCTCTGATGATCGTGCCCACGGGCACTTTGATCACCATGTCTTCGGCCGAACGGCCGTGGCAATCAGCCCCCGAGCCATGCTCGCCACGGGGGGCCTTCCAGTGCCTTTGATACGAAAGGTGGGCAAGGTTGTTATAGCCGGTGTCGGCCAGCAGAACGACATCGCCGCCCCGGCCGCCGTCGCCGCCATTAGGGCCGCCCTTGGGTGCATATTTCTCGCGCCGGAACGACTTCATGCCGTTACCGCCATCGCCGCCCCTGACATAAATATTGACACGATCGACAAACATCTTGACTTCTCTGGCAGAATCAAAACAGAAAAACCGGTAAGCGGCAAGGCCTACCGGTTCGATGAGAAAATTTTTCGCGTCAGCCTGACGCGGCCTGATCGATGGCTCAGGCAGGCAGTTCGGTCAGGATGTTGATCCGCCGACCGTTCTGGTCGAACGAAACAACGCCTTCCTTGAGGGCGAACAGCGTGTAATCGCGGCCTGTGCCCACGTTCCGACCGGCAACCCATCGTGAACCGACCTGGCGGCAGAGGATGGAGCCGATGGTCGCATATTCGCCACCATACTTCTTGATGCCACGACGCTGGGCATTCGAATCACGTCCGTTACGGCTCGAGCCCTGACCCTTTTTATGTGCCATTTCTGAAATCTACCCTGAGACAGACAAAACCGGCCATGGCGAAAAATCGCCAGCAGGTTCAATTCATTGATTCAATATCAACTCTATTATGAACTTCGGCAACCGCAAAAGGCAAGTCCAATTTTCAGAAGCTTCCAGCCAAAATTTTTCGCCTGCGAGTTATCAGAGTTATCATTCCATGCCCATTCCAAACCTGCCTGTACCCCGGAAAACCAAACTTACCGGCCAAAGCCGTTTCATTCTCCTTGTGCCGAAAAAAGGGCCCGGCACGCTCGCATGAGCTTCCGCAAGCCAGACCCCTTTTTCCAAGCTCGTCCGAATCTCGTCGTATTGCACAGCTAACAAGAACTAAACAGCCCTGACTTACCGACGAAAATGGCTGGTGCGGAATCTCCAATCTGGCAGATTGGCCGGGTGTTGCATAAAATAGGTTTAATCCCCACCGGCCGGAACATCGTTCTATCAGGCATAAACCGAAAGGCTTGGCTGACTTATGAAAATTCAACCGACTCAACCGCATCGCCACGGGTGGCAGTTCGGATTACTGGCGGGATTCGGTATTCTGACGATGGCCCTGGCGATCAGCCTGAAGCAATCAGCCCCCCATCTTGACCTTTCAAGGAACCCGCTCGTGACCCAGGCGGCTTATCAGGACGGCCCCAAAGTTGACCTTGAAGGCGGCGTGGCCTGGATCAACACCGGCGGCCCCATTCGTATCGACGACCTCAAGGGCAAGATTGTTCTGCTCGATTTCTGGACATTCTGCTGCATCAATTGCCACCACGTTCTGCCCGACCTTGAACGCCTTGAGAAAAAATACCCCAACGAGCTGGTCGTGATTGGTGTGCATTCCGCGAAGTTCGAGGCCGAGAAGGACACCGCCAACGTGCGCCGGAAGGTGGCCGAATATCGGATCAAGCACCCCGTGATTAACGATGCCAATATGACCATCTGGCAGAAATTTGGCGTGAACAGCTGGCCGACGTTTGTTCTGATCGACGCCAATGGCCGTTATCGCGGGTTCACCAGCGGCGAAGGCAAATACGAGCTGCTTGATGAAGTGATTGGCAAGCTTGTTGCTGAACATAAAGAGAAGAAAGAGCTGAACCTGACACCCGTGAAGTTTCTGCCAGAAAGCGAAAAAAGCTACGACCAGCCGCTGCTTTACCCCGGCAAGGTGCACACCAATGGCCCGGCCAACCGGCTTTTTGTGACCGACACCGGCCATAACCGCATCGTTGTCTCAGACCTTGACGGCAACGTGGTTGACGTGATTGGCAACGGCCAGACCGGCTTTAAGGACGGCGGCTTTCAGGAAGCGACCTTCAACCGACCCCAGGGCACCTATTTTCGCGATAACTTCCTGTTTATTGCCGACACTGAGAACCACGCTGTCCGCGTCGCGGACCTCACGAAAAAGACAGTCAAAACCGTGACTGGCAACGGCGTACAGTCGGATCGCCGTGAGGGCTCGGGCAAGGCTTCAGAAACGGGCCTTAACAGCCCGTGGGATATTGCCCCGCTACCCGGCGGTAATCGCTTCGCCATTGCCATGGCCGGCCCGCACCAGATTTGGGATCTTGACCTTGATAAAAACACAGTGGGCGTGATGGTCGGCTCGGGTCGTGAAGATATCATCGACGGCAAATTCGCGCAGTCAGCCCTGGCCCAGCCCAGCGGCCTGGCCTCCGACGGCGAAAAAGTCTTCTTCGCCGACAGTGAAACCTCAAGCCTTCGTGTGATGGTTCCCAAAACCCGTGAGGTTAACACGCTGGTGGGCAAGGGGCTTTTCGACTTCGGCGATATTGTCGGCCCGGCCCAGCGTGCCCGATTCCAGCACTGCCTGGGCGTGGCCTATTACAATAACATGGTTTTCGTGGCTGACTCCTACAATAATAAAATCAAGGTTTATGATGTCAAGAAGAAAGCTGTCGCCAATCTCTTCGGCTCAGGCCAGCCCGGTTCCGATAACGACGGCCCCAACAGCTCGTTTTATCAGCCCGGCGGCGTTTCTTACGTCAATAACAAGCTCTATATCGCCGACACCAACAATGGCCTGGTGCGTGTGGCCGACCTTGCCACCAATGAAGTGAAGACCCTGGAACTGAAGGGCCTGACCAAGCCTGAAGTGCCTGTCAAGCCGCCGGCTTTCCTTAATGCCGAACTGATCAAGCTGATGGTCGCCAAAGTCGCCCCCGAAAAGACGCTGAGCCTTGACGTGAAGGTGCCTGTCTCGGGCGTGCTGAAGCTTAATCCACTGGCACCGATTCGCTATGTTGTGGAGATTAAGGACGCCGACGGCAAGGTCATCGGCGGCACCAAGCCCGGCGGCGATTCGCTTGACAATTCCAAAGAGAGCTTCAGCACCCAGGTCAGCTTCAAAGATGCACCTGAAGCCGGCAAAAACCTGACGATGAAAGTCTCGGTAGCCACTATGCAGTGCAAAGACGGTGCAGAAGGCTATTGCGTTGACAAGTCATACGTCTGGGAAGTGCCCCTGGCCGTTGATGCTGCGGGCTCGAACCGGGTGAGCCTGGGTGCGGCCAAGTAAATCTGGCCGTTTCCAAAAAAGGCAGCTGAAATTCAAGCGGGCAATTGAAAGAGACGCCCGCTTTTTTCTGCGCCTTGGATTCACCATGAATATTTGAAATGCAGAAGGAGCATGTGGCGGCCGAACCGGATCAAAAGCGGTCGGCTGGTGGACTCCCGCCCGATTTCTCCTATGGTAATACAGGCGATATGGCCCGCGACCTTTTGACACCAAGCCTCTGAGCCACCATGACCACGCGACCACACACCCTTGGCGAGCTGAAGCAGTCAGGCTATAAAACCGAATCGGTCAAGGACGAACTTCGCCGCAACCTTGTCGCCCGCCTTCGCACCGGCCAGCCGCTTTTTCCCGGCATCATGGGCTATGAAGAAACTGTGTTGCCGCAGATTCAGAACGCCATTCTGTCGCGTCACGACCTCCTTCTGCTTGGCCTTCGTGGCCAGGCCAAAACCCGCCTTCTGAGAAGCCTTGTCCACTTGCTTGACGACGCCATTCCGATTGTCGCCGGATCGGAAATCAACGACGACCCTCTTTCGCCCGTCTCGCACCAGGCCCGCGAGCTGGTGCATGCCAAAGGCGATGAGACACCTGTCGAATGGGTTGGCCGCGACCGCCGATACACTGAAAAACTCGCCACGCCTGACGTGACAATCGCTGACCTGATCGGCGAAATCGACATGATCAAACATGCCGAAGGCCGTTATCTTTCCAGCGAAGCGACTCTTCACTTCGGCCTGATCCCCCGGGCCAATCGTGGCATTTTCTGCATGAATGAGCTGCCCGACCTCGCCCCTAAAATTCAGGTCGGCCTGTTTAACGTGCTGGAAGAACGCGATGTGCAGGTGCGTGGCTTCCCCGTGCGGCTTAATCTTGATTTGTGTATGGTGTTTTCAGCCAACCCGGAAGATTACACCAACCGCGGCCGGATTGTTACGCCACTCAAGGATCGCATTGGTTCGGTCGTCCGCACGCACTATCCCCTGACACGTGAAATGGGCATTGAAATTACTGACAGCGAAGCTTGGACGGCTCGCGGCGATGGTATTCGCCTTTTCGTGCCCCGCTATATTAAAGAAATTAACGAAGAATTTGCCCGCGTAGCCCGCACGAGCGGCTCGGTAAATCAGGCTTCGGGTGTCTCGGTGCGCATGTCCATCTGCAACCTTGAAAATTGCATTTCCGCTGCCGAACGCCGCACCATTCTTGCCGGTGAAGAATGGGTTGTGCCCCGCCCGGCCGACCTGGCGGGTATTTCCGCGGGTGCCCGTGGCAAAATTGAACTGACCCTGACGGAAGACGAGAGTCAGGACGACGAAGTGCTATCGCGACTGTTGGCCGAGGCTCTGAAAAATGTCTTTACACATTATTTTGATGTGAAAAGCTTTCGCCAGACGGTCGAATATTTCGACAGTGGTCAGACGATCGAACTCAGCGACACCGCCAGCGACCGCGAGATTGCCAAAATCGCTGCCGATGTGCCAAATCTTCTGCAATCGGCTG
>JBJTRR010001118.1:0-7379 GCA_046076185.1 bacterium
GCATTGCTGACGTGAAATGTACGGCATGAAAAATCATGCCGTACTTCTGAAAATATAGTCCAGATAATCACTGCCCTGCTGCTTCAGCGATTGTCAAACTCTTGGGCCGGCGTTTTGAATGGCCTGGCTGACGTTTGAGAACTTGGCGAAATTGTCGTGGAACAGGCGGGCCAGCTTGTTGGCCTGTTCGTCGTAGGCGGCTTCGTTGGCCCAGGCCTTGCGGGCGTTGAGCAGTTCGGAAGGGACGCTGGCGCAGGTGCGAACGTAGTCAAGCCCGAAGATCGGATCAATGTCAAAGTGGCTTGAGCCAATCGTATTATTGTGAATGGCTTCAATCAGGGCGCGGGTGTAGGGCAATGCGATTCGCTGGCCAACGCCAGGGCCGCCGCCTGTCCAGCCGGTATTGATCAGCCAGGTGTTGGCCTTGTGGGTGCGCAGGCGTTCGCCCAGAAGTTCGGCATATTGCGTGGGCGGCAGGGTCATGAAGGGGGCGCCGAAGCAATGGCTGAAGGTGGCTGAGGGCTGGTTATCCATGCCGCGTTCGGTGCCGGCGACTTTGGCGGTATAGCCGGAAAGGAAGTGATACATGGCCTGTTCGGGCGAGAGCCGCGAGATGGGCGGCAGCACGCCAAAGGCATCGCACGTGAGAAAGATGACATTTGACGGATGGCCGCCCCGGCCTGAGGGAACGAAATTGGGGATAAAGTCGATGGGATAGGCAGCGCGGGTGTTTTCGGTCAAAACGGAATTGTTGTAGTCGGGCAAACGGGTATCGAGATCAACCACGACATTTTCCAGAATGGTGCCAAAGCGAATGGCGTTATAGATTTCCGGCTCGTTGGTGCGGTTCAGGCGCACGCATTTGGCATAGCAGCCGCCTTCAAAATTGAAGACGCCTTCATCAGACCAGCCGTGTTCGTCGTCGCCGATGAGGTGGCGGTGAGCCTCAGCCGAGAGGGTGGTTTTACCGGTGCCCGAGAGGCCGAAGAAGAGGGCGACATCGCCGCGGCGGCCGACATTGGCCGAGCAGTGCATGGGCATGACACTTGACTGAGGCAGAAGTGTGTTGAGCACGCCGAAGATTGACTTTTTGATCTCGCCGGCGTAGAGGGTGCCGCCGATGAGCACTTCTTTACGTGAAAAGTTCACGATGATGAAGGTTTCGGTCTTGGTGTGGTCGCGGGCTGGGTCGGCCAGGAAGTCGGGGGCGGCGATGATGGTGAATTCCGGTTGGTGGCGGAACATCTCCTGTGGCGAGGGCCGCACAAAAAGCTGGTGGGCAAAAAGGGCGTGATAGGCCTTTTCGCAGATGGCCCTGATGGGCAGGCGGAATTTGGGGTCGGTGCCGCCGAAGGCATCAACCACATAAAGTTCCCGCGGCTGCAGATAATCAAGCACGCGGGCCCGCAGGGCATCGTAATGGGCGGGCTCAAAAGGGATGTTCACGGTGCCCCAGTCAACCCGGCCGGCTGTGAAGTCGTCCTTCACAATGAAGCGGTCTTTGGGCGATCGGCCGGTGTATTTGCCGGTGCGCACCACCAGGGCCCCAGAGGCGGCCAGCATGCCTTCGCCCCGGCGCAGCGTGTGCTCAATCAAAACGGCTTCGCTCAGGTTCCAGAGTGGCGGGCGAAAATCAACAAAACCCTGGTCTTCCAGTGTTGTGGCGTGCTGGTGGCTGTTTCCCATCGTTGTGCTTGAACCTTTCTCATGCAAATCTGAAAGCCTCGTTCCAATCGCACTGATATCATAGACAGATTTATCCGATTTTGCCAGTTGATCGATTGAGAGAAGAGGCCAGAAGGTTGACAATTCGCACTTCAGGCATCAAACTTGATTTGGCTTACCTGCCTTGCCCTGCCCCGCCGGCCAAGCCGTTGCCGGCTGAAGCCCGTCTGCCCGAACTGCCAGGCCCCTTTTGCCCATGCATCATCGACACACAACCTGCCGGATTTTCGTGGCTGCCTGGCTGCTGGCATTGGCTGGTGCCGAGGCGTTGGCCCAGTTGCCGCAGGCCCGGCTTGAGTGGGTCTTTCCGGCCGGGCTTCAGGCGGGCACATCGGCTGACATGAAGCTTTCAGGCAATGATCTTGAAGGCATTACCCGGATTATTTTCTCGCACGCAGGGTTTTCGGCCAAGCCGGGGCCCGATGGCAAGTGGACGGTGAATGCCGCTGCGGGCCTGCCTGCCGGCTATTATGAAATGCGGGCCGTGGGTGCTTGGGGTGTGACCAATCCCCTGCCCTTTTTTGTCGGCATTTTGCCCGAGACACTTGAAAAAGAGCCGAATGAGCAGCAGCCGCAGGGGCTGACCCTGCCGGTGACAGTCAACGGGCTGATTCAGGCGGCGGCCGATGTGGATCAATTTACTTTTGCAGGAACGCGTGGCCAGCGGCTGGTGATTGACCTGAAGGCCGAGCCGCTGGATTCGCGGCTTGACGGTGCCCTGCGGCTTTTTGGCCCGAATGGATCGCCTGTGGCTGAAAGCCAGGATGCACGCGGCTATGACGCCTACCTGGAACTGACTCTGCCGCAGGATGGCCCTTACCGCCTGCAGGTTTATGATGCGGTTTATGGCGGGTCGGCGTTTCATCATTATCGCCTGACGGTACATTCCGGGGCGGTGGTTGACGCGGCTTTGCCGATGGCGGCCCGGCCTGGTGAAGCTGTGCCGCTGAGGCTGCTGGGGCGTGGCTTTGGCAGTGGCGGCGACGCGAATTTTCCGCGGCTTTTTGGTCAGCCGGAAGAATCGGTCAGCCGGCTTTATCAGGCACCTGCTTCGGGCGAGGCTCTGGCGTTTCGCCTGAATTTGTCGAATGCCGATGCACCTGGCCGGTTCTGGCTGACGGAAGGCGGGCAGAAATCGCTGAAACTGGCAGACCCATTGCCGCTGGCGGTGGCCAGGGCACCGGTATTTGCCGAGATTGAGTCGAACGACACGCCGGCAACGGCGCAGGAGATCAGCCTGCCTGCCGATTTTACGGGAATATTACAAAAGCCGGGCGATGTGGATTATGTGCGATTCACCGCGAAAAAGGGCGAAGTCTGGAACATTGAAACCATTGCTGACCGGCAGGATTCGCCAGCCCTACCCGTGGTGGCCATTCAAAAGCTGACCGACGATGGCAAAACCAGCACAATTGACGACCTGAACGAGATTCAGAACAACCCCTTCGGGCCGAATTTTGAAACAGCTACGCGAGATCGCCGCACGACCTGGACAGCCCCGGCCGATGGCGCCTATCTGTTGCGAACAAGCAATCAGTCGAGACGATCGGGCGATGCCCGCCATTTCTATCGGCTGGTTTTTCAGCCGCCCAGGCCTGATTTCCGCCTGATTGCCATGCCAGCCGGGGCCACCGTGCCAACCGGTGCGACATTGGTTAAAGGATCGCGAAATATTGTTCAGGTGCTGGTTGACCGGATCGACGGCTTTGACAAAGCCCTGAGGGTGACGGCCACCGGCCTGCCGCCTGGCGTGAAGGCCTGGCCGCTTTATCTGCCGGCCGGCAAAAATTCAGCCAATATGGTGATTGAGGTGGCCGGCGATGCCGCCACCTGTGAATTTGCCCTGAAACTGACTGGCGAGACCCGCTGGGCCGACGAGAAAGAGACGGTTGACTACGTCAGCGGCGAGAAGCAGCCTGAGGCTTTTGCAAGTGGCCTGGAATCGGCCGGTGCGGCGCTGGTGCAGCCGCTGGTGGGTGCGAATAACCAGCAAAGGGGCATTTCCCGCTGGCAGCAGCCGTTTATGGTGGCCATTCGTGGCACGGTGTTGCCATTTCAGCTTGACCCTGGCCCGCAAAGGCTTTTTGCCAAGCGTGGCACCGAGGTGGAGCTGGAAGTGAACGTGGCTAAGACCAACGGGTTTGACGACAAGCTGGCCCTGCGGCTGGATAACCTTCCGCCCAATATGGACGCCGTAACGGGCGAGATTGCCAAGGGGCAGGCTACGGGCAAGCTTAAGCTGAAGGTTGGTGCCAATGTGCCCACTGGCCGCCACACGCTTTATCTGAATGGGTCGGCCCCATTCGGGTTCGACAAAAACCCGGCCGCGGCCAAGAAAAACAACATGACGTGGAATATTCCCTCGCGGCCTTTTACGCTGGTCGTGACACCCTGAGACAAGCCTGAACACGGGCCCACACAACCTGAGGAGCATCAGCCCATGCCTGTTTTACGCCTGAAATGGAGAATGTCGGTCGCCGGTGTTCTTATCGCGGCCCTGCCCGCCGTGGCTCAGGAAAAGCCGAAGCCCATTGAGATTGCCAAGATCAACCGGGCGGCCGACAAGCCCGTCAGCTATATCAATGAAGTGGTTGAGATTCTTGAAAACAAGTGCACAGGCTGCCATAATGCCGCCCTGGCCGAAAACAGGCTGAAGCTGGAAACGGTGGGGCAAATGCTGAAGGGCGGCAAGGGCGGCCCGGCCATTGTCAAAGGCAAGGCCGACGAGAGCCTGATGTTCAAAATGGGCTCGCACCGGCTTGAGCCCGTGATGCCGCCCAAGGACAAAAAAGAGCTGAAGCCCTGGTCACCCGAGGAAACAGCCCTGATCAAGCTGTGGATTGATCAGGGGGCGAAGGACGACACCGACAGCGAACCGGCCGCCAAGCCGAAGCCGGTCCTGGTGCTGGGCGAGCTGCCTGCCCGGTTTGCGCCGATTTATGCTATGGATCTTGCCCCCAGCGAGCAGACGCTGGCTGTTGCCCGAGGGGCAAAGCTGCATTTGGTCGAGCCGGTCTCGGGGCTGGTTTTTGCAACGCTGGGCGGGCATAAGGACGCGATTCAGTCTGTCCGCTTTCGGCCCGACTCGCGCGAGCTGGCCGCTGGCTCGTATGCCGTTGTCACCCGCTGGGAATTGCCCGCCGCCGAGCTGAAAAAGAGCCTGGAAAAAATGCCTTTTGAGACGACGGCCCTGGCAGCCGAGCCCGGCACGGGCAACGTGTGGGCCGCTTCAGCCAAAGAGCCGAAACTGCGACTGATGGAACCGGCCAGCGGCAAGGAGCTGAGGGCCATTTCATGGAAGGCCGGCCTGGCCAGAGCCGCCGCACGGTCGGCCTTTGAGCCGTTGGTCGCCATCATTGACGACGCCGGTGCCGCCCACCTGCACAACACCGAAAAAGGCGAAGAAATTCAGCTTCTGAAGCCAACCGCACCGGCCAAATACACGGCTGCTGCGTGGCTGGCGAAGGGCCGGCTGGCTCTGGGGCTGTCTGACGGCAAGATTGAAGTGCTTGAAATTAAGGGCCCGGGCAAGGATGGATCGAAAAAGCTGGCGGAAATGGCAGCGGGCAAGGCCGCAGTCACACGCCTTCAGCCCACGGGCAAGGGCAATCTGCTGGCCGCCGTGGTTGACGACAAGACCATTGAAGTGCTGAACATTGACGAGAAAAAGCTGGTTCGAAGCGTGCCGGTGGCGGGCGAGAAGATCAGCCATGTGTCATTGCCCATGGCCGATGGTACCATTGTCGTGGGCCAGGCTGATGGCGTGATCAGCCTTTATGCCGACGACTTTTCGGCCAGAAAGGGCGAAGATCGTGCTGGAACATCGGCGGTAGTGGCGGTTTCAGGCATGAAATCGGCAGGCCAGTCAGTGGTTGTTTACCAAAATGGCCTGGTGCGGCTGGTGAAGCTGCCCGAAATGGCGACAATCTGGTCCTTCAATGGGCGTGCGGCGAACCCGGCCAGCCCGGCGGTGAACGTGGTGGCGGCTGCCGTTGGGCCCAACGATGAAATCACCGTGGCGGCCAAGGACCTGAGCTGGAAAGTCTGGGGCGTTTCGGGCAAGCTGGCGGCCCTGCCTTCACTGGAAGGGCATGTGGATCGCGTTTTGGCGATTGACTACAGCCCCGACGGCAAGAAAATGGCCACCACAGGCGGAATACCATCGCGATCAGGCGAGGTAAAGCTTTGGAGTGCCGGAACGGGCGCCCTTGAAAAATCGCTGGATGCCCTGCATTCCGACACCGTTTTTGGCGTTCGATACAGCCCCGACGGCAAATTCATTGCCACCTGTGCCGCCGACAAGTTTGCCAAGGTCACGCAGTTGTCAGACTTCAAGACCCTGCGGCCGCTGGAAGGGCACACGAATCATGTGCTGGGGCTAGACTGGAAGGCCGACGGCAAGGCCATTGCCACGGCGGGTGCCGACCAGGCCCTGAAGCTGTGGAATGTCGAGACTGGCGAGCAGCTGCGCATAGCCCAGCCGGCCGGCAAGCAGATTACGGCCGTGCGGTGGTCGGCCACGAAGCCGCTGGTGGTGGGCACCTCGGGCGACAAGCTGGTGCGGTTCTGGAACCCGGATAATGGCCAGATCAGCCGCACCTTCAGCGGGGCCAACGACTTCCTCTTCGCCGTGGCCTTCAACAAGGACGCTTCAGCCGTTTATTCAGCCGGCCAGAACGGCACTCTGCAGGTGTGGAACGGCAATGACGCCAAGCTTTTACGCACCATCGAGTTCGCCCCGGCCGCCGCCGGAGTGGCCAAAAAGTAAAGTGCCGGATATTAGGGCGTATCTCTCAGTGGCAGGCGGTTTTGTGGGAATTTTCCGCAAAATCGCCTGAAAATTTTTTGCAGACGTCACAACCGGTCATTTTTCGTGTTATGTTTAATCACCGAGTCTGCAACTTTTGCCATGCCCCCATGCTGAGAGCGACGCCCATGAACATCCAGGACTTTCTTAGCCGCCAGCAGGTTACGTTCCAGAGACTGGTGCATCAGCCAGCCCCTTCAAGCTCGCGCCGGGCCAATTCGGTGCGAACAGTGGGCCGCCAGGTGGCCAAGACGGTGGTGCTGGCTAACGACGACGGCCAGTTTCTGGTGGCCGTGCTGCCTGCCGACCGCAAGATTGACTGGGCCCGCCTGGCCAGCTCGACCGGCAAATCAGGCTGGAAGCTGGCGACCGAAGAACAGGCCGGTACGATCTTCAGCGACTGCGAAACCGGTGCCTGGCCGCCATTTGGCGGGCTTTATGGCGTGCCAACCGTGGTTGACGACTCGTTTCCAGCATCGGCCCAGATACTTGTCGAAGGCAACCATCGCCACGAAGATTACCGCATGTCGTTTGCCGACTACATGCGTACGGCCCAGCCTTTGCAGGCCCGGATCAGCGACTGATTCTGTAAAACCCGTTCCGGCGGCTGTTTCAGGCTGATTCTTAGCTGGTTTCATGCTCAGCGACCGATTCGGGCGTAAAACCCCGACGCATGGTGTTTTACGTCTCGCCGGGCCGATTGGTTCAATAATGACAAAAAATGAAAATCAAACTCGATCAGCCGCCAGGGCAGCGGGCCGTGGCGGTGAAGCGAGAATTGGGATTGTAATACTACGTTAGTAATATGATTGATCAGGCCGTTCTGGCCGCTTCAGTGATTTTAAGC
>JBJTRR010001119.1:0-9320 GCA_046076185.1 bacterium
ACGCCGATATCTGGGTGCGGCCGGTTGATGGCAGCTCGCCCCCTGTGAATATTTCGCGGCATCCTGACAACGAATCAAGCCCCGTCTGGTCGCCCGACGGCAAGTGGATCGCCTTCACCGGCCGCCGCTTCGGTGAAGAGACCGACATTTTCTATCTGCCGTTGCGGAAGGACGATGCCGACGAATCAGCACGCGACCGCCGCGTGAAAAAAGCCATGGACAAAATGAAAAGCCCTGGCCGGCCCGTTTTAAAATCCATTGCTGATGCCGCCAAAAAAGCTGAGGCCCGCAGCAAGGATGAGCCCAAAAAGGACGAGCCTTCATCAGCCAGTCGGCCCGAGGTGAAGATTGATTTTGATGGCCTGCACGACCGCCTGCGACACGTGAGCATCCCCAGCTCGGCCGAATCGTCGCTTTTCTGGTCGGCCGACAGCAAGAAGCTTGCCTTTGTGGCGTCGATTGACGGCCAGCGTGGCACCTATACCATCGAACCGCCGGAAGACGTCAAGCCAAAGAAGCTCAGCAGCACCACCGGCTCAAACCCGGTCTGGCTTGAGCAGGGCAACCAGATCGCCTGGCTGGTGGGCGGTCAGCCCGCCTCTCTTGCGGCCAGCGGTAAGGAATCGACATACCGATTCCGGGCCTATCATCAGGTGAACCGGGGCGATCGCTTCCGGGCCGGGTTCGACCAGGCCTGGCGAGTCATGCGTGACCGCTGGTATGACGAACGCCTCGGCAACCGAAACTGGGACGCCATTCGCCGTAAATACATAGACATGGCCGCCGCTTCACCAGATCTCGACACCCTGGCTACGGTCGTACAGCTCATGCTGGGCGAGCTCAATGGCTCGCATCTGGGCTTCTATCCCGGCGTTTCCACCCGACCCACCCCGGCAGACGAACCTGCCGCTGCTGGGCCCGCCTGGCGGCCTGTCACCGCCCATCTGGGCGTGCGGTTCGATACTGACCACAAGGGCCCGGGGCTGAAGATTGCCGATGTCATCAAAGGCAGCCCGGCCAGCCGTGCCGGCAGTCGTCTGGAAGCCGGCGAGCTGATCCTGAGCATCGATGGCCGCCCGGTTGACCCCTCGATCGACCTGACCGAAGTTCTCAATGGCCCACTAGATAGAGACATCCAGCTACGGGTGAAGCCAGTCAAGGGCGACGACCGCAGCGTGACCATTCGCCCGATGCCAACCGGGGCCGTCACTTCACTGCTTTATCGCCAGTGGATCGACTACAACCGCCAGATGGTTGAAAAACTTTCGGGCGGCAAGCTCGGTTATCTGCATATCAAGGCTATGGACGAGCCAAGCTTCCATCAGTTTGAAGAAGATCTTTACGCAGCAGGGGCCGGCAAGGACGGCCTGGTCATTGACGTTCGCGAAAATGGCGGTGGCTCAACAGCCGACCTGCTCCTGACCAGCCTGACTCAGCCAGTGCATGCCCTGGCAGTGCCTCGTGGTTCGACAAAAGACAAACCCGGCTATCCGCAGGATCGCATGGTCTTCGCCGTCTGGCGTAAGCCCATCATCGTGCTCTGTAATCAGAACAGCTTCTCAAACGCTGAAATTTTCAGCCATGCCGTCAAAACTCTGAAACGCGGCAAGCTGGTGGGCGTGACCACGGCGGGCGGGGTTGTCAGCACGGGCGGTACTTCCATTACAGACATCGGATTTCTCCGCCTTCCATTCCGCGGCTGGTATCTGCGAGACAATGGCGAAGATATGGAACTCAATGGCGCTGTGCCTGATGTGGTCATCTGGCCGACACCCGGCGACATGCCTGCCGGCAAGGATGAACAACTGGCCCGGGCCGTTGAAATGCTCAAGGCTGATGTCGCTGCCGAAGCCGCCCGGCCCAAGCCGAACCTGCGCAAGGCGACAGAACGCTGATCAGCCTTTTTGAAATGCAATAAAAAATTGAAAACCGGTTGAAACCCCTCCGTGCGATTTCAACCGGTTTTTAATTGTATGAAAGTCAAACAGATTTCAGCAGATGGTGCTTGAAATCTGCCGCATCAGCCAGTTGTTGACGGCATCAAACATGGGTTTGACGGGTTTGGCGTCTGTCGGATACGACTGAAATGAAACGGCCAGACCGGCGTTTTTCATTTCACTCACCTGGTGGGTCACTGATTCCAGCGGCAGTCGTTCGTCCCAGGCGCCGTGCAGCACCAGGAATTTCAGCCGCCGCGATTCATGAAACCGGCTGAGATAACGCAGGCTGCGTGGCAATTGGCCATTGATTGAGATCACGCCGGCGAACCGGTCAGGGAAGCTCAGGGCCAGGCGATAAGCCATGGAAGCACCTTCGCCCACACCCATCAGATAAACCCGGTCAGGGTGCACGCTCAGCTCGTCCTGCATTTGTCGAATCTGGTCGAGAATCGCAAATTCGCCGGCAGCAATCGGGTCGGTAATCTCTGATTCCACAAGGCTGCGAAATTTCTCGCCCGTGCTCAGCGAAGAAAAAAGTGTCGGCTTGGTCTCGGCCGATTCCGATTCGACCGACCAGCCAAACTTGCCTTGTTGGGCCAGACTGACCAGCCCCCTCGGGCAAAAGCCGATGAAGTTACGGTCGCTGACCGACTGCAGCCAGCGTGCCGCCTGCATTTCATTACCACCACGGCCGTGCAGGCCCACCACCAGCGGATACTGGTAATTGGGCTCGTACGAGCTGGGCACCAGTGTCGCACCGGCCCAGCCATTGGACCGCGCCGCCGTTTCCATCCTGATCGCGGAGCGCAATCGATCGGAAGTCATATGTTCACTCCCAGTGATTCAAGCCGTGGTGTCGTATCAATAGTTGCAGACCGGGAAGTCGCAGGCTGGCCATCCAAAAGCTATTTTCAGGCCGCCGCTCGCTCAATAAGTCTGTCAAAAGAATAACCATGCAATGGCCTCGCATCAACAAAACCTCGGGCCTTTTCGCTTCAAAAGAAGGCTGTCATGTCGCTTGTAACGCATAGCAGTGGCTCGGTGAAATACAATGATTGGCTTGTCTGCGTAATCTGTGCTGTCTGAATAAGATCTGACTGCCGAATACCCACTGTTTTGCATGCATTCATGCGTTCATGGGTGAATGAAATCAGGTTGTTGTTTTGGGCGGAAAGACGTTCAGCGAGATATGGGGTGTCTGCAGCCGCCAGAAGGCACGGGTGCGAGTTTTGGGCGGTGCCACTGTCGCCACCGATTGGTCAGCTTCTTCAGGATCGGCCGCTGGGGCCTGTTCTTCCTGAAATTCAATGGGCCGCCGCTGGGCCGGGCCTTCGGCATCAACCAGATACCATTTCTTCTTCGGCTTCTGGCTCTCGGCTGCTTTCTCAGGCAGCATGCCTGTGGATATGACCGAACTCAGAAACGATGCCAGAAGGGCCGATGCCGACTCTTCCTGCCGGGTTTCAGGCGTTTCGCTCATTACATGACGCGGATGGCCAAGGTCAAATCGCAGAATCACTGGCCTGCGGCCCCAAACCTTTTCACGCTCTTTTACGCGACGGTCAGACATGTCGCTTCTCCTCCCTGAGAATTCGATCAAGACGCCATTCCTGAGTAGTGCCATCCAAGGCTATCTCCATTCTTATAGGAATCAAAGCGAAGAGTCAACCGGAATTTTTCGATTTTGTCAATCTTGACAATTTTTCCAAAAATTCTAAAGTTGTGTCTTGCATCGACCGACGGTGTGAGGTTTTTGAGCCATTTTTGAATGGCCCGAACAATTCAGAAACGTCACCAGCCGGTCTTTTCGCAGATGATCTGCACTTAGTCCTCATCACCCTGATGGCTTTGCTGCACCCCCGCCAGGATGGTCGGGCGAACGAATCATGAAAGGATTCACCCATGATGTTTCATTCCGCTTATCGCCGATTCAGCCAGCCGAAGAAGAACCTGGCACGCTCACTTCGCCCTTTATTCACAGCCGAGTGGGTTGAGTCACTGGAACGTCGCGACGTCCCGGCCATCATCTCATGGGATGGCGGAGCCGGCACCAACCGCTGGTTCGACGCAGCCAACTGGGTTGGAGACAGGCTACCCACTGCACAGGATACCGTCAGCATTCCGTTACCTTCGCCCGTCCATCCCGACTATTACATCCCCTATACCATCGTTATTGACCAGCCAGTTGTCGTCAAAAGCGTTTCTACAAACTTAAGCTTCGAAATCAGCGGAGAAACCGCATCGCTCAGGGTTACTGAGGGATCCTCGCAGATCGGCCGTCTCGACCTCAATTACGCCGGCCTGGCAGTGCAGGGCACGGGCACATCGCTTGTGATCGATGGCGCATTACAGAACCCGGCCAAAGGCATGATGCTTGCCCTTGATGGTGGCAGCCTTCAGTGGAATGGTGCCGGCACCTTTGACAACATGGTTTTACTTGCCAATCAGGGCTCAAGTCTGATTTTGCCGAATTTAAGATCATTTCAGAACATCTCGGAAATAACTATCCAAGGCGGGACTTTAGAAGCACCATCGCTGGAGTCATTCAACCTCAGCCGCCTGAGCGTTCTGGCTGGCTCAAAAGTCAGCCTGCCCATGCTGGCCGATGCTTCCTCAAGCCTGCTTGAAGTCAACGATGCCGGCTCGGCCCTCGACCTGACCGCACTCACCAAGTTCAACTCTGGCCGCTTCCGCCTTGATCAGGGCGCTTCCATCTCGGCCCCGGCCATTCAGGTCGTCAATATTGGCCCGGCCACAGCCTGGGCCTTTTCCTGGTTCGTTGGCCAGGATAGTGTGCTGAACCTGCCGAAAGTCAGCTATATCAGCGCCTTGCCGCAGGCTTCGCCGCTTGAGGCACCCGACGCCCGAATCCTTCTGCGGGGCAATGGCCGAATCAACTTCGACCCGGCCCAGTGGACAATGACTTCAGGGCAGGTTTCATTCGACCTCTCGGGCAATTCTTCCATCAACGGCTCGCTGGTTCTCGCCGCCCAGACAATCCTCACAGGCTCTGGCAATATCACCGGCAATGTCGATGCCTTTGGCACCTTCAGCCCATCGGGCGATTATTCCCCCTATGGCACGTTTCAGGTCGGTGGCAACTGGGTCAGCCGCCCCGGCTCATCCATCAACCTCCAGATGGGTGGCCCGGCCAAGCTTGACAGGCTCATGGTCAGCGGCCAGGCCACAATTCTGGGCGGGGCCCTGAATGTTTCGCTCGCCAATGAATTTGCCGACGACCCCAAGCTCATTCCCGACGGCCAGTTTCAGCTCATCTCGTGGGCCGGCTGGGCCGGTCAGTTCACCACTTCGCCATCGCTTTTGCCACGAACCGACGGTATCCAGATCACCTCTCAAAGCCGCTATCAATCCACCGGCCTTTCCGAGTCGCTCGCCCGGTTTAATACCAACCCCGACGTCATCTCGGTCTCTGCCATGACCTTCCCGGAAGGTAACGACAGCATCAGCTATGGCACCTTCATCGTTCATCGCACCGGCCCGATGACCGTGCCCGTGACCGTCAACTATCAGGTGATCGACGGCTCGGCCCGAACCGGTGCCGATTACCGATTCCCCAACGGCCCGATCACCCTGGCACCCGGCGAAACCGACCGCCAGATTCGCTTCATCATTCGTGGCAATGCAAGCTATTCAGGCGATAAAACATTCCAGGTTAAAATAACGGGTGTTTCTGATCGTGCCACCATCGGCCAGGCCACTGCCAATGTCACCATTCAGGAAGACGACCCCGCACCCGCGCCGGTTAACCCGGTTGTCGTTCCCCTGCCTTCCACAGCCAAGCCGGCAACCACCGTGACCGCTCAAATCATCAAGCCGGCCTCAAACACCAAAACAACGCCCAAACCCGTGGCCAAAATGCCTGCACGGCCACTGCCTGTGAAACTGCCCAAAACGCCAGTCAGGCCAACAGGTAAAAAATAACCGGAATAACTGATCTGTCATCAGATCAAATTCAATTCATTTCAATGAAAAAATGGCTTCATGTTCAAGGAGCCATTTTTTTCTGTTCATGCCGCCCGCATAGCCGGTGAGCTTGCCACCTGAACCGACCACCCGGTGGCACGGAACCACAATCAGAAACGGATTTGTTGCGGCTGCCCGCCCCACAGCCCGGCTGGCTCCGGGCCTGTGCAGGCTATTGGCAATTTCCTGATAACTTTTTATCTGACCTGTTGGAATATTCAGCATTTCACCCCTTGCCAGAGCCTGAAATTCTGTGGCAGGGGGCGCCAGCGGTAATTGAAATTCATGCCGGGGGTTATTGAAATAAGAATCAAGCTGGGCCATTGCATCGGAAATCACCGGGTTTTCATCATGAAAATGAAATTCCGGTAATGTATCGACAAATCCAATTGAGCTGAGCCAGTTCCCGTCGGCTGTCATCTTTATCCAGCCGATCGGGCTTTGGTAATAACCGGATGTCATTATCTCGTTCCGGCCATGGGCGCTCATCAATCCACCGGCACCAGCCAGACTTCAGCCACCTGGCAGCCCCTTCCATTACCACCCACGCCCGGGTCGCGATTGAATTGCAATTCCAGCCTTCCATCGGCTGTCAATTCTGGAGGAATTTCAAATTCAAGCGTTTTGTGCGGGTTGGGCTTCTGTATCGGCGGATGTATCAGCCGCCCATCGGCTGCAAATTGAATCTTGATCCGGAAATTGTCGCCGGCATATGTCACACGCAACTTATATTTTCTTGACTTGTCAAGTTCCGTGTATCGCATCAAAATCGGCTGGTCATACATCGTCTGGGCATATCGGCACCAGGCAATGGGCGCTTCCAGCCGATATTCAAATCCGTTAAACGGGCCACGCCTCACCTCAGGGTCATCTGCAAATGTCAGATTCTGCACCAGATGCGGCTGCTGGGCCGGGTTTCCCAGGTCATCATAAAATCCGCCAGGCCCGGGGTTCGTTCGATTGAGTATGGCCGAAACCGCATCAAGCCGCTCTTTTTCGGTCGGCAAGGCTTGTGCCAGTTTCAATTGCGGCACCAGCCACGGCCGGTCGTTCAGCGGCACGTCAATCTGGTCCTGGCTTGTGCCCCGGCCCGGCTTGCCATGATATTTCACTGTGGCCAATTGCATTCTCGCCGTCTGAAACAGGCTGTCGGCCAGCTCATTCACCCGGTTTCGCACCTCGGATGCCACCATTTGAACATCGCTTGATTGCAATAGATCAATGGCTTTTTCAATAAAAGGCCCGGTTTTATTTAATGTCGCCTGCCGCAGAACGCTCTCGGCTTCATGCTGCTTTGCCGTCTCGGCAATCAGTCTCTGCCGCAGCCAGGCATCATAACAGGCCCGGTAAAGTGCCTGTTGAAATCGCCAGTTGCGCAGAACGTCAGGTGGTGCGGCCCTTTCCATCTGCTGAAATCGCAGCAGCGTGTTTTCAACACACGAATTGGCCAGCAGTGGCCCCTGCCAGTTTTTCTCAAGCCCGATCAGCCCTTCCGCGAAATCATTTTCAAATTCCGCTGAAATCAAATAGCGACTGTAAGACTTCAATATGGATTTAACCGAAGCTGCGGGATCCCAGCCCAGCCCGCTCCAGATAAATTTATTGACATCATCGTTACAGCCTTCACTGTAGGAAATGAAACCCGCGGTGTGTGGCTGATAAAACCGGAAGATGGCGGCCTGGTCATAAGGCCGCGGGTTAATTGCCTCGCGCCCCTGCGTCAGGGCAAAGGCAAAATCCCAGTTCGTGACCGGGTGCTGAGCCATCAGGTTATGGGTAATATCGGGATAACCGCGAATCGGATATCGCGCCGGTATGGTTTCACGAAGTGTCTTCAAATCCAGCAGGTTCTGCGGCCCATACACAATTCCGCCAAGCCATTTCGGCTCTTTTTTCATGATTTCAATAAATTCGTTTGTCCAGGTTCTGTCAAACGATTGTGGCGACATCCACATTTCTGCATCCGGATGATATTTCTTTAATGAAACTGCCTGCTTTTCCAGCAGATTCATCATATGCACCGGCCGCATATGGCCTGGGTCGCCGCCCGGCACAAACACCACATCAATCTTCGGCAAAACCTTGAAAATCTCAGCCCATTCCTTCAGCGCAAATTCCACCTGGGCTGGGTCTTCATAGCCTCCGTCAATTGCCGGATACCAGATCCACAAATCAATTCCATAATCATCGGCCAGCTTCGACATCAAAATCATCATCTCAAGCTGAGGCCTTGGAAAGTGCAGGCTGTCGGCATCGTCGTCCGACCTTGGCGGAATCAGTTCCACGGCATTCGTGCCAAATGCAATCAGGTCGCGATAATATTGTTCCCAGCGATCAATATCCCAAGCATCATACGAATTTGTTTTGGGCCTGTATCCAAGCTGGTGGCCGCGTATTTTTGTGGCCGGGCTGGTCACAATCTGCAATGGCCCGGCCAGTTCGGCCCGATCTCTTGTTAAATGCAATTCACGCAGCATCCGGCCAATTCCAAAAAGCACGCCACGATCATCAAACCCAATAATATAAGCCTTCGCGGGCTTCTCACTTGTGTAAATAGCATAGCCTTCAGGTTTATCAGCCAGCTTCGCCTTCTGCAGCGATGCCGGCAGCATCTTCACCTGTGAATTTGTCAGAATGGTAATTTCACTGGCATTTGCGACTGCATTTCCATTCACCTGCCAGTGCAGCCGTGTTCGCCGGTTGACTTCCTCTGTCAGCATCTGCACGGCCTTGTCAAAGCGTTTGCTTCGTGCTTCCGGAGTGATCACCCGGGTTTTCGTAAAATCAGCCGCCAGTATCGCATGGCTTGCAGCAACGATACAAAACGTGGCCAGAAAGAAAATTCGTTGATTGCATTTCATAGTTGTATTTGGTTGCAAAGCAGTTTTGAAATTGTCATGCCAGTGCCGGTGTGGTGAGGTCAACAATTCATGAATATCAACGATCAGAACCAAAATTGCAACAGCCCAGTTTCGGCCACTGGCGAGCGATGCCTGCTTTTGTTAAAGTAACCGTCCTTGAACTGATATAGTTCGGCTGGTCGGGTGGGCTTGCGTTCCCTCATTCCCGGCCGACTGGAACAGGTGATGCCCTGGGGTGAATATGAAAGCGGGAATCGTCGGTCTGCCAAATGTCGGAAAAAGCACGCTTTTTAACGCGCTGACCAGCTCAAAGTCGGCCCAGGCGGCCAACTACCCGTTCTGCACCATCGAGCCCAACGAAGGCATCGTGCCTGTGCCCGACTCTCGTCTGGCCCGCATTCAGAAATACATCAAAACCCAGAAAATCATCCCTACATCGCTGAAACTTGTTGATATTGCCGGCATTGTCAAAGGCGCCAGTGAAGGGCAGGGCCTGGGCAACAAATTCCTCAGCCACATTCGCGAAGTTGATGCC
>JBJTRR010001120.1:0-6132 GCA_046076185.1 bacterium
AGCAGCATCAGCTCAAACCGCTGAGCCAGGGCCAGAATAACAAACGAAATGGTTGTGCCCATCTGGCTTGCCACCAGCACCGGCTTTCGGCCAAACTTGTCGCTCAGCCGCCCCAGAAAGGGTGCTGCGAAAAGCTGGCAAAACGGATAGGCCGATTGCAGGATACCAATCTGCCACGCTGTAAGCCCGGCCGATTCGGAATAAAGCGGCAAAAGCGGCACCACCAGCGCAAAGCCAATCAGGTCAACAAAGAGAATCAGCAGAATCAGCTTGAGAAAAGCATTGTTCGTCGATTTCCCGGCGGCAGGGGCGTCAGTCATGTTGGGTTTCGAATCGGCGGGCAGGATGGGTTGACAAGAATTGACACTTGAAAGGCAACCGGGAAATGGCCACCCGGGGGCGATGAACTTGCGGGCTAGACAAGGTCGTTGGGCATCATCGGGGTGGGGGTTTCGTCAGCCACCTGGGTTCGGCTGGCAATGCGCTCTTCACGCATTCTATCGGCCAGATTTTTGACTTCGTCAATCAGCAGGCCCTGGGTTTCGATCACTTTGTATTCAACCGAGAATGCCGCAAGGCTCATGGCTATCACGGCCACGGCCGCAATGTGGTGATACATGCTTTGATCGGCCATTTTCACAGGATATTCGCGGTGAACCCAGGCCCCCAGCCAGGCGGCCACGGCGACGAATGTCATGGCCCTGAATTCCCATTTAAAGCCCTTGCGCTTGTTAGCCTTCGACCGGGCCAGAATCTCGCCGGGCATGTGGTAGATTTCAACCACCTCCTTCACCCAGCGGTTGGTGCCCATCAAATAAGTGTAAGCAATGCAGTGAACGAGCAGGCTGAACATGACAGTGCCCAGGGCGATCAGAAAGTGAACACCCAGGGCCTGGTCGTGCCGCCCCGGCCCATTGGCCACCGAAATGATACCCAGAACATACGACGCCAGTAACAGCGAGAGGTTGGTTACGGCCAGGCTAAGGAAAATGCGTTTCATCTTGATTCTGTTTGATCAGCAGGCCTGTGAAATCAACGGGCCAGTTCGGCAAAAAATCGCGATCCGGCACGAATGCCCCGGTGAAAGTCGGCGATTGAAAATTTCTCGTTCGGCCCATGCAGGTTATCGTCGTTCTGGCCCCAGCCGAGAAGCAGCGTATCTACCTTCAGAAGTTCTTTGATCAGCCCGACAACCGGGATCGAGCCCCCTTCACGCACCATCACGGGCGGGTTGGTAAAAGCGGCGGCAATCGCCTTCTTCGCCGCAGCCATGCCGGGCGTATCAGTGGCCACCACCACGCCTGGCGCACCATGATGCTCAATCACTTCAAACTTCACGCCCGGCGGGCAAACTTTGGCCACATGCCTGCGGAAAAGATCGGCAATTACCATGTTATCCTGGTCAGGCACCAGCCTGAAGCTGAGCTTTGCCCCGGCTTTGGCCGGCAGCACCGTTTTCGGCCCGGGGCCGCTATAGCCGCCCCACAGGCCATGCACGTCGCACGTGGGCCGGGCACTTTTTCGCTCAAGTGTGCTATAGCCTGATTCACCAAAGATATCCGTCACGCCAAGATCGTTTTTCCATTTGGCTTCGTCAAAAGGCAGGCGGGCAAATTCTGCACGTTCCCAGTCGGCCAGCGGCTTCACTGCATCATAGAAGCCCTCAATCGCAATCCGGCCATCGGCATCATGAAGGCTGGCAATAATCTGGCACAGGGCATTCAGCGGATTTTTAATCGCACCGCCAAACATGCCGGAATGCAGGTCGTTCTTCGGGCCATGCACATGCAGTTCCAGATAACAAAGGCCACGCAGGCCGTATGTCACAGCTGGCTGGCCTGACGCCCACTGGCTGCAGTCAGAAATCACAGCATAATCACAGGCCAGTTCGGCGGCGTGGTCGGCAAAGAATTTCTCAAGGTTCGCCCCGCCCACTTCCTCTTCGCCTTCAATCACATAAATCACATTCACCGGCAACCCGCCACCGGCCTTCATCCAGGCTTCAGTCGCTTTCAGGTAAGTGTAAAACTGGCCTTTGTCGTCCGTCGCGCCCCGGGCATAAATATTGCCGTTTTTCACCACGGGCTCGAAGGGTTCGCTATCCCAGCCATCGCTTTTTTCAGCAGGTTGAACATCATAATGGCCATAAACCAGCACGGTCGGCTGGCCGGGCACAAGTGGCGAGCGGCCCAACACAATCGGGTGGCCAGCCGTCTCAACCAGGTGGGCTTCAATGCCGCTGCCCTTCAGGTCGTCTCGCACAAATTCAGCCGCCCGGCGCGTATCAGCATTATGCACCGGCTGGGCACTTACCGAGGGAATGCGAATCAGGGCCTTCAGCTCTTCTTCAAACCGGTTGCCATTGCTGTTGAGGTAAGAATCAACCTGGCCCCAGCGGTTTTCCATGTTTTCGTTGCTCATGATGTTCAGCGTCTGCCCCGGTTAAGACTTCCCAGTTGGTCTCTGCCAGTTTTCAATCACTATATCAAAATGTTAGGCAGAAGTTCACGCCCGGCCATCGGCAGGCAACGTCATTCAGCGGCCCGAGCCTGCCACGACACGAAAAATCGTCACACCGGCCCGGGCCTTGCGTCAAAAAAAGTTGCCGCCGGGCACATTTCTTATCAATTTTTCCATCAGTGCCGATAATGAATGATGACGAGCCGGGAGGATCCGGCCCACAAGCCCAGGGAAGGGGCCACAGCATGAAAACCGGCATCAATCGCCTTTATCGCCAGGTCTTCGCCACGGTTTTTGTCGCCGTGTGCCTGATTTTGCCGACAATCGGCACCCTCTGGTGGGCGTGGACACTCAATCGCCCCGGGCATGTGCGCGATGTCGAAGTGCGGCTCTCGCAAATGCTTGGCATGCAGGTCGGGCTTGAAGCCGTGCGCTACCCCAGGCCCGGCGAGATGGTTTTGCTGCACCCGGTTTTCCGCCAGGAAGAGCCACGCGGCAAAGTCTTTCGCGAAGTGGCCAGGGCTCGCTATATGGTCGTCCGCCAAGAAAACGACCAGATTTTTGTCGAAGCCTCGCAAATGGCCCTCCAGGCTGATCACGCCGAATCTGCCATGGCTCGCCTGGGCAGTCTTTTACAAAAATCGCCCTCGGGCGATCAACCCACAACCCGCCTGAATTTTTCAGTTGACACCTGCTCGGTCAGCCTTGAAGAATCGGCCACCGGCAAGCCATTCCAGGCGAATTGGGAAAAGGTGGCTGGCTGGCTGGAAAATCGCCCTGGCCAGGCCGTTCTGCAAACCAGTGGCTGGGTGGGTCAGGCTGATAAACCAAGCCGCTGCGAGCTAAAAATCACTCGCCGAAGGCAAGGCGAGAAAGCTACCAGCCAAGTGGAAGTTGCCACAATGGAAGGCCCTGCACTGGAATCGGGCCTGATTTCGCCACTTTTTGACCCCGCAGGCTGGTTCGGCGAAAAATCGCAGATCTCGGGCCGGCTGATCCTGATACAGGTTGAAGATATGCCCTGGCAGGCCGAATTTTCGGGCACCATTGATCAAATCGACCTTTCTCGCACAGTCACAGGCCGCTTCGGCCTGCATCGCCTCTCGGCAAGTGGCCGGGCACACATCATCAAGGCCCAGTGGGGCAGTCGGCCAGGGCAGGGCAGCGGCTGGCGAGAAATTCAGGGCGACCTCACCGCCGGCTCGGGCTTTGTCAGCCACGGGCTGCTGCTTTCCATGGGCCAGCAGATGAAATTTCGCATTTTGCCGGAATGGATTCGGGCATCTCAGCCCGGCGAAACCATCGATTTCACCTCAATTGGCCTGCAATTTCATCTTTCGCCCGATGGCGTGATCAAATTCAGCGGTGCCTGCGGGCCCGACTTCGGCCGCGACGTTGTTGCCACCTCCATCATCAAAGAGCGGCCCAAGGCCATCGTGGCCGCCCCCGATTCCATTGTCACCGTGCGCGGGCTGATCAAAACACTCTTCCCGGTTGATTTTGCCCAGGCTGAACTGCTCGTCCCTTCCACCCGTGAATCGCAGGCCCTTCAGCGATACCTGCCCATGCCCGCTGATCGCCCCGGCCAGCCTGATATCTTGCCCGCCAGCCACCAATAAGGCAAAATGCACCTTCGTGAAACGCCGTCGCCTGATTTTTGGCTGTGGCACTGCATGGCTTGATACAACATCGCCTGAAAATCGTCTCATATGAATTTTTTCACATGGCTTCTTGCGGCACTTGGCCACAGCATAGGCTGGGGCATTCGCGGTAATTTTGGCCACGAAGCTGGCGCCATGATGGCCGGCTGCCTGGGCACTCTGGGCGCAGTGCTTCTTACCCAGCGGCCCGACTGGCACCGCCGCTGTGCCATTTTTGCAGTGCTTGGTGCTATCGGCTGGTCGTTCGGCGGCAGCATCAGCTATATGCAGGTGGTAGCCTACACCCACAGCGGCCACTGGCCCAGCCAGCTTTATGGCTTTGCCGCGCTCTTTGTGATTGGTGCCTGCTGGGGTGCCCCTGGCGGCACCGGCATCGGCATTGCCGCCACTTGGTCGGGCAGGCAACTGGCCGATCTGCTGAAACTGACGACAGTTATCTTCACGGCATGGTACATTCAGGGCTGGCACTTCCTGCCATGGCTTCTGCAAAGTGTCGGTAAAGATAGATTTCGACAACTTACATTCTGGTATGACACTGACTGGATAGCCGCCGCCGTGGCCGCCCTCGTGCTGGCTTTTTGGTCGATTCCAAAAAGTAACCGCACCGCCGCAACCCGCCTTGGCTGGGCCATGACGATCGGCTGGTGGGCCGGATTTCTCGTGTTTGTGAATCTGCTAGGCCTGCGCATGACTCCGCCGCGTGGCGACAACTGGGCTGGCTGCACCGGCATGATCATCGCCATTGGTATCTGGTCTGTCCGCGAGAAAATGCCGGTGATCAGCCTGACGACACTCGTCTGTGGGCTTTGTGGCGGGCTCTCGTTTGCCGCTGCGCCAATGCTGAAGCTCAGTCTTACCACCTCAGGCTTTGAAACCAACTGGCACAGCGTTATGGAGCAGCTCACCGGCCTCATGAATGGTCTGGGTGTGGCCTGGGCCATTTCGCTGGCCAATCAGGCCACCAGGGCTGAAACGCAATCAGATGAAATGAATGTCAGCTATTTCTGGCAGGCGTGGTGCGTGGCTTTCATCTGGCTTTTCATTACATTTATCAATCTCTGGAAGAATGCTGAAGAATGGGTGAAGCAGGGTGCCATGGCCGCAAAACTCTATGGCATTGAAATTCTCTCGTGGTTCGAACTCGGCTACATAGGGCTCACAATCACCCTTTTGCTACTCCTCAGGGCCCATCATCGGCGGCCGATGGCGCTGGTGCCTGAATCAGCCATGGGCAAGGGGCAATGGATTTACCTGATTTTTCTCTGGTGGATCTGCATTGGCAATTTCGACCGGGCACAGGTCAAATTCGCTGACCAGCGTCTCATCACCGAAGGCGTTATCTTCCTCAACGCCATGCTTTGCACCGCTATTCTGCTTTTGGCCCAGCCAGGCCTGAATATCATTTCAAAATCGGCAGGTGGCTTGAATTGTAATTACACCCTGGTACGCCGAATGGCCGCCATTTCGGCTGTGGTGTTTGTGTGCGGAATTATGCTTGACTTTGCCATCGTCAGGGCCATATTCGGCGATCAATTTGCCGAGCATGCCTCGCTGCATATCCGCTTTGGCCCGCGAAATACCATTGAGTCGGGCCCGAAATAAGATCATTTCAAGAAAATAGAATCAAAATGCAATCGCCTGAGAAAATTCTCCTGGAAGTGCCAGTTGAAACGCTTGACGATGCCATTGCGGCCAGCCGGGGCGGGGCCGACCGACTTGAGCTTTGTGCGGCTTTAGAAGTCGGCGGCCTGACATCCAGCGCAAGCCTCTTAAAAACCATCAGAGAATACGTGCCCCAGCCCGTTGTTGCCATGATCCGCCCGCGCAGCGGCGGCTGCCATTACTCGCCCAACGATTTTCTTGTCATGCAGCGCCAGCGTGATGAAATGCTGTCGGCCGGCGCGTCAGGAATTGTATTTGGGTTTCTTGATCGCGATGGTCATGTTGAAGAGTCGCGCCTGACAGACTTCATCCATGATATTCCGCCTGATATTGAGACTGTCTTTCACCG
>JBJTRR010001121.1:0-2109 GCA_046076185.1 bacterium
GCCCGACCGATCATGAAATGCAATTATCTAAAGTGTTTCTGAATAATCACGTTCTTCATCAGCAAAAACATGAATCTGCATTTCGGCAATTTTGTCTTGCCCTGTTCAATTTAAACGAGGTGATTTATGTCGATTGATCGAACACAGGGCTGTGCGGGAACAAGGCGTGAATTTCTTTGGGAAACCGGCGCAGGTTTCACAGGTTTGGCCATGGCATCGCTTTTAAGCCAGGATGGCTTTTTCAATCGACTGACACTGGCTGATGAACAATTCAATCAGGGCATTTCTGTTCTACCCAGAAAGGCCCGGGCCTGCATTTATTTATTCATGTTTGGTGGCCCATCCCAGGTTGATTTATTTGACTTTAAGCCGGAGTTGCAGAAACGCGATGGTCAGACGATTGACAATGAATTTCGCCGTAATACAAAAACAAAAGCTGTCTTACAGGCATCTCGACGACGATTTGCCCGGCACGGCAAGAGTGGCCAGTGGTGTAGCGATGCTTTTCCGCACATGGCACGGCATGTCGATAAAATGGCATTTGTCAAATCGCTCTATAGCGATTCATTTGCACACGGCTCTGCTGTGTTGCAGATGAATACGGGGCGGATTCTGCAGGGGCATCCTTCGATTGGTGCATGGATGAGCCATGGCCTTGGCACAATGAATAATAATTTGCCGACACATGTCGTGATGCTTGACCCCCGGGGCGGCCCCACCACGGGCCCGCCGAACTGGTCAAGCGGTTATATGCCTGCTAGCCATGCCGGCACTGTGCTGCGAACCAGCGGCCCACCGATCCTGAATTTGCAGCCACCAGAAGGAATAACGCGGGAAATGCAATCGGAGCAATTGAAACTGATCAATCGTCTGAATGCAGAACATTTGAAATTGCGGCCTGAATTTAACGAGCTTCAGGCTCGAATTGCAAGCTATGAACTGGCGTTTTCACTTCAGTCATCGGCTCCTGAGGCTCTTGATATTTTGCAGGAAAGCGAAAAGACGCGGGAAATGTATGGAATCAATGAGCCCAAGGGATCGCATCCGATATCTGTCGGGCCAGCTCCGTTTGGTCGCCAGTGCCTGATTGCCCGCAGGCTGGTGGAGAGAGGCGTTCGTTTCATCCAGATATATTCGGGTGGTGGCGGCGCAGGTGGCCAGAATACCTGGGATGGGCATCATGGCATTGAGGAAAATCTGGCGATTCATGCCCCTGAAGTTGACAAGCCGATTGCAGCCCTACTGACGGATCTGAGCCAGAGAGGAATGCTTGATGATACACTTGTTGTGTGGGGCGGTGAATTTGGTCGGATGCCAGTCAGCGAAACGTTTAATACGGGTGGCAAGCCGGGTGGCCGCGACCACAACCCCAAGGGTTTCACCTACTGGCTGGCAGGTGCAGGCGTGAAGGGTGGCACAAGCTATGGCGAGACCGATGAACTGGGCCAGGATGCGGTAATAAATCGCCACCACCTGCGAGACCTGCATGCCACCATATTACACTTGATGGGGCTTGATCACCGGACTTTGACATATTTCTATGGGGGCCTTGAAAACAAGCTGACTGGTGTGCAGGAAGCGGAAGTCATTCGCGGAATTATTGCCTGATTGAAATGTAATCATAATGTAATCTATTGAAACCAGGCGTTGCATTTTCTTCAAAAAGATAGATTCATTGCTTGGCAAGTTATCGGGCACTATTCGCTGAGCTATGGATTGGGTTATGATCATTCCTTATTGCAGACTGATGAACCAGCCATTTGCGGACAATCAAAAATGAGCCAGTGGATCGAAGCAGAAAATCCAGCCGATTACCAGGTTTACAGCTCGGCCGCCGGGCCTGAAGGCAAGCTGCCGCTTTCAGAGGATATGCTCAGGCACTGGCCATCGGGAGATCTTTTTGGCCTGAGTCAGAATACGGGGATGGGTTGGAACCCCGAGCTTGCTGCCGCTGATCCGTTTCTGATTCTTTCCACTCAGGGTGGTCTGCGGGCTGAGGATGGTCGGCCAATTGCACTTGGCTACCACACTGGCCACTGGGAAATTGGCCTTTTGGTTAAGGCTGCTGCGGTTCGCATGCAGGAATTGGGCAAGCTGCCTTTTGCCGGC
>JBJTRR010001122.1:0-7758 GCA_046076185.1 bacterium
GCCCGCCCTGACGCATGTCGATGATAAAATCCCAGTGCAGTGCCGATTTATTGGTTCCGCCCGTTTCAGGATAGCCTGAACCGACAGCCACATGCGCTGTTCCGCCAATTTTTTCGTCGTAGAGAATCGAGCCACTGAAGCGGTCAATTCCCTCATTCAGGCCAATGCCCAGTTCGCCCACAATCGACGCTCCTACGTCCATCGCCAGCATCGCCCTGAGATATTCCTGGTTTGTCCGGGCTTTGGCCTCAACCACGCGGCCTTTTTCAAATGTCAGCTCGATGCCTTCCAGCCATCGGCCATCGTGCAGCACGGGCTGGGTGCATGTCAGCCGGCCATCAACGCCATTTTCTCTGGGCCCGGTGAAAATCTCTCCGGAAGGCATGTTGCGGCGGCCATCGGAATTGACCCAGCGGCGGCCCGAGACATCAAGAGTCAGGTCGGTGCCCGTAGCCACCAGCCTGATTTTACCGGCATTTTTGACCATTTCGATAATGCGTGACTGCTTCTGCCCCAGTTCTCGCCAGGCTGCGGCCGGGTCGTCGCGGTCTAGAAACATGGCCGACGATACAAAAGCCTCATATTCTTCAAGTGTCATATTTGCCAGCCGGGCGTATGTTGGCGTAGGGAACTGCGTGAGCACCCACCGCTTGCGGGCCGACAGCCGCCGAAGTGGCTCGCGGGCTTTATGAAACATTGCCTGGCGGTCTGGGTCGATCTGATAGTCTTCGTCGGTCTCGGCCGTGATACGCACACGGGCATCAACAGAACCGGCATCGGCAAAGGCCGAAACGGGCAAAGCGGTTAACTGATCGTCGGTGCCGTTCTCAACCAGATATTCCGTAAGGCCGGGAATATCAAGCCTTACAATCGGCAGCCCGCCTCGCCTGATCACCGCCCGGGCCGTCTGGTCAACCAGTTCCAGTGCAGGCACTTCACCCATGATCAGCACGGTTTCACCCGCCTGAACCTGCAGGCAATAGTCGGTCAGCAAATCGGCCCAGCGTTTGATGAGTTCGGGTTGCATCGTCGGTTCGCGTTTTCCTTGGGTCGAATCAGGCAATCGGGCTGTCTTTTTTCAAGCCATGCACGTTATTCTAAGGCAAGTGACCCGTTTCAAAAAAGGCCCCAGTCGAACATCGCACCGCATTTGGCGACTTCAGCCCCGGCCGTCATTCGCAAAACCCATGACCGACAGCCACGCCGACACCCTATCGCGACAACCGCTGCCAACGGCACTTTTTATCAAGTGGCTTGCCGTTGGCCTGTTCTGCACGCTCTCGCTACTGCCGATTTTCCAGGCTGCCCTGATCAGCACCGGCACCGACACAGCCGCCGGCCGATTTGGCCTGATCATGCCCGTTCTGCTTCTGGCCGACGACACATCGCTTGGCCTGTTGGCCCAAATGTTTATCGCTACCGGGCTGAATCTGATTTTTGTGACACTTTGGGGGCTGATCGTGGGTCTCACTGCCGCAGGCACCCGCAGTCGCCTGGTGCGTGGGCTGTTTCAAATGGCGTTCTGGCCCGCCACGTTCCCGGTCTGGCTTGGGCCTCTTGTCATTCTTTCACTCGGGCATTCAGCCCTTTTTGCCCTGAATGACTGGCAAAAGCTGCTTTTGTGGATTTTCTGGGTCGGTTGGTGGGGCAGCATGCGGCTGGCGGCTGAAATTCAAAGCAGAGTGCAACAGATTGACCCGCAACGATTTGAGGCATGCGAAGTGCTAGGCGGCGGGCCGTGGCAGGCGTTCCGCATGGTGATCAGGCCGGTGATTCAGAACAACCTTCGGCAGACACTGCTTCTGACTACGGCCATGCTGATTTTCGACCCATCCCCAATGCTGCTGGCCGGTGTGCTGCACTGGCCGTCTTCCATGGTTGTCAGTGAAGTGCTTCAGCCTTCAGGCCCCGGGCTTTATCTTGCAGCAACCTGGCTGCTGTTAATTGGGCTGATCATGGGCTTTTTCTCAGTTCTCATCCGTTGGCTGGCTGGCCAGAAATCGGTTGACAGCACTGAAATTCAAGCCCGGGATACTGGCAAAACTTCCAAACGCTATTCGCTTTTTTCGCGTGCGACACCAATGGCGCTTCTTGCCATTTGGCCATGGCTTTTGCTGATTGCATTCGGGCGATCGCATCTGGCTGAAATGCAATCTGCCATACTAAATTGGAATCCAGGCGAAGTCAGCACCGTTTTTCATTTGCTTTTATCGGTATCAGCCCTGCTTGCCACCTGCATATTCGCTTCGTTTCTATTACATAACTGGTCGATTCATGAAGGGCTGGCTGAGGCAGGCCAATCGCTTGTTGTGTTTCAACCGATGCTCGTCACAGCCCTTGGCCTTAAGCTTGTCTGGGCATGGACTCTCGCCTGGAAGCTACCGATTGATCTTGCCGGAAACGCTTTTTTCTGGCAGTTGATCACAATCTTTTGTGTCATGATTATGGCTATGGGAACCATCGCCCGCCAGCATAAAACAAAAGCCACCAGCCGGGTGAATCAGGAAATGCAAAAGGCGAAATTCGAAGCCGCCATCACCCTGGGTGCTACACCTGCCAGAGCAAGAAAACTGGCTGGCATTTCAGGCCAATCGGCCCGTTCAAGCACAGCACAGGTGGCAGCACTTTTTGAACAGGCCTGGTGGCTGGCCACGGCCCCAGCATGGGCTTTGGTTGCACCACTCTTGATTGGCAATGACTTCCCTATGGCATTAACAGGCCGGGCAGCCGGTGAATTGAGCCAGTCTCAACCGATTCAGAGCCTGGTTTTGATATTGCTCACTGGCCTGGCTGCAAGATTTATTGCAAAGTTTACTTGATTTGCATTGCGATTACTGAATTGCAGATCAGCTTCCCGCCTTGATTTCCACCGGTTTGGCAAAATCATCAAACAGGGCCTGATTTTTCGCCCGGTCGGGGTGGCCGTCGTGAACCATCGTCCGATACCGCCAGGTGGCTGGCGTGTCGGCCTTGAGATTCAAATTACCTGTGTGTGCAGGCACCCAGCTGTAAAACGGCAGTGTCACCGGATGAATGCGCACAACATTCGGGTGCCGCACATTTGAAGGATGATCGCACATCACCGCTCCCACATATTCGCTGGAATTGTCAGCCACAGGGCCGGTCAGGTCGATCCAGCGGGCTGGCTTCTGGTCGGCCGTCTTACGGTCGTCGTTACCCTCGCTGGTCATCACATCAAGCTTGCCTTTGACAAACGGCTCAGGCCCGCGATAAGCCATGCCGCCATAGCGGTGCTTGCTCAGCTCAAGGTCTTTGCCCAGCGGTGTCTGCGTGCTGGTCAGGTCCCACACCCAGCCCGGCTGGCCAGGCACTTCATAAATGGCCATGTCCCAGGCTTCTGTCAGCACGGTTTCGCCGCTGTTTTCGGCCGGTTTGGCTTTATCCCGCAATTGCCAGGCATTTTCGCAGGTAAACTGGGCTGTCACTGGCCCGACAGATGTCTTGATCTTCGCCGGGTCGGTCACAATTTTGGCCGTGCCGGCGTGGATATTCCAGAAGTCGGGCATGGCGGTCTCTCGCTTGGTTTTGGCATAAGCCAGGAAAAAGCCGCGGTGGTGCGTGTGGTTGGGTGAAAAATCGCCTGTGGCCTGCTTGCCGGAAGGGGTGAGAAACGGGTGCAGATAGCCGCCGCGAAGCTGCGCGGGCGGCAGGCCCGGCTTGTTCACCGGCTGGCGAACATAGCGAAAAACCAGGCCCCGGTCACGATGATGAAGCTCAAGCTGGCCGTCATCGGCGTCCACCCACTTCCACGGGCTCGTGTATCCGGCCGGCGCTTCTGCCGAAAGTCGCCAGGTGCGGGCCTCTCCGGCGGGCCATTGCCCCGGCTCAACCCACACAAGGCTGATATTCGAAGAGTCGGCCGATTTTTCCACTTCCACAGGCTGGGCTTTTGCATTCGGGCCTGTGGTTGCCACCACCGACCAGCAGGCTTTCTCGCCGGGCTTTAAGGCGTCTATCGCTTTGGCCAGCGGTGCGGCCTGGGCTGACGAACGATCCATCAAGGCACGGATAATGGCATTATTGCGGACGAATCCGGCAGAACTGCCGTTGAGCGTGATGGATTCGGCAGCTTTGACATCGCCTGACAGATGCAGGCAAGCCAGTGAAATCAAGGCGAGAAGCCCAGATAACCGGAGTGTTTTTTGTGATCGATTCACCAGAAGGCTCCGCTTTTTCAGATGGAATTAAGGGATGTTCGGTTGATGGCAAATCGGCCCGCCACCTTTTAGATAGCGATAGTCTGCCAGAAACAGGCCCGATCTGCCAGCCTTCACGCCCGCTTTTCCCGGTTTCAGAGAAAACGGGATGTATCGCAGCCTTCAGGCTGTCGCATCAATTTACTGCGGTAAAATTACCAGATTATCGCGGTGAATCACTTCATCATAAACGGCATTTTCCTGCAGGGCGGCCCGAATCTGCTCAGTTCGCAGCCCCTTGATGCCACGCGTCTCTTCCGCGCTGTAATTGGCCAGGCCACGGGCAAATTCGCCGTTCTCCCGGTCAACAATCGACACCACATCGCCTTTTTCAAACTCGCCCGAGGCATCAATCACGCCAATCGCAAGCAGGCTGCCGCCCTTGGCCAGCAGGGCCGACCGGGCACCGTCGTCCACCATGATCTGCCCTTTGGGCCGAACCGTCAGGCCAATCCATCGCTGCCGGGCCGCCCGGGTTTGCCCTTCCGCCAGAATCAGCGTGCCAATTTCCGCTCCTTCAAGCACAGTTGTCAGCGGTGCCGTTCGCTTGCCGCTGGCGATAATCACCGACCCGCCGGAATGAGTCACCAGCCTTGTCGATGCCAGCTTGCTGCGCATTCCGCCGGTGCCAAGGCTTGATTTGCTGTCGTTCACCAGCCCCAGAGCATCGTCGTCCATCCGGGAAATCAGCGGCAAAGGCTCGCCAAACCCCTGGCCATCAGGCAGTGGGCGGCACAGGCCATCGACACTTGACAAAATCACAAGCAGTTCGGCCTGAATCAGATTTGTGACGAGCGCGGCAAGCTGGTCGTTATCGCCAAACTTGATTTCGCTCACGCTGACGGTGTCGTTTTCGTTGATGATGGGCACGGCCTGAAAGTCAAACAGGGCGTGAATGGTGTTCCGCATATTCAGATAGCGGGCCCGGTTGTCAAAATCAGAATGGGTCAGCAGCATCTGGGCGGCATGATAGCCGTGGGCCTTGAAGGCTTCTTCATAGGCACGCATCAGGTACGTTTGTCCGACAGCCGCCGCCGCCTGTATCGACGGCAAATCCTGCGGCCGTTTCTTCAGGCCAAGCTGGCCGATACCCGCACCCACGGCACCCGATGAGACCAGCGCCACGCGGCGGCCCGTCTGCTTGATGGCGACAATCTGGTCGGCCAGGTGCCTGATCCGGTCGTGGTCAAGCGTGCCATCGGCACCTGCCAGCACGTTCGAGCCGACTTTGACAACCCAGGTTTTTGAGCCGTGAATGACCTCGGCACGCAGAAGGGCGTTCGACATCCCTGTTATTTCCTGATTGGCCATCGCTTTTGGCAGGCCAAAGCCTGCATTCTGATTTGCCTGAATATATCAGGAATCTCAATGGCGAAAACAGGAATTTAGAGAAGGGTTTTCAGCAAAGCCGCCGGGTCAGCGGCTGACACTCTTCAAATTCGCCTTGTTCAGGGCTTCATCGTGCAGCGGCAGCTTAAGCGATGAAACGGCTGCACGCTGGGCTGGCCCGGAAATAATGCCCGGAAAAAGGCCGAAAACGAGCGTGCCGGCCAGGCAGACGGCAATCGTAGCCTTAAGTGGCAGGGCCACGCCCGAACGCACCTTCGGCTCGTATGCCGGTGGCACGTCAGATGCCTTCAGATACATTGTGACCACGATTCGAAGGTAGTAAAACACACCCACGGCTGCGTTAACGGCCGCGAAAATGGCCAGCCATGTCAGCATACGGTCAGGTTCACCACTGGCTACGCGGAACAGGGCCGTGAAGACATAAAACTTGCCCCAGAAGCCAACCAGCGGCGGAATGCCCGCAAGGCTGAAAAGGAAAACCGTGAGCACCAGGGCAAATCCAGGGCTCGACTTGCCCAGCCCCGCCAGGTCTTCAATCGACTCGACCGGCCGCTCAGGCCGGTTCAGGGCCATTATCACACCAATCGCCCCCAGCGTCATCAGGCCATAAGCCACCAGATAAGTCAGTATGCCAAATGTGCCCAGCAGGGGATCGTCAGCTTTGGCACCAACCAGAATATCCTGCCGCACAGAGGCAATCAGCCCGAGCAGCAGATAACCACTGTGGGCAATTGACGAATAGGCAAAAAGTCGCCTCAGGTTCGTCTGCAGAAGGGCCATGGTGTTACCAACAAGCAGTGTTGCCGCTGCGATGATTGTCAGAGCCAGCAAGAGACGGTCCGGAATATAATCGTTCACGCCATTGCTGAACTGATGCCCAAAAAGTGGCGAAAAGACACGGGCGAGGGCAATGAAGCCAACCGTCTTGGGGAACCACGAGAGCAGGGCGGTCATGCCGTAGGGGCTGCCTTCGTAGACGTCAGGTGCGTAAAAGTGCATCGGCACGGCGGTGATACGATAGGTCAGGCCGATCAGTAACATCATGGCAGCAATCAGGCCAAATTTGTTGTCAGGGATATTGGTAATTCCCGAGTGAAAGACCGTGGCAATGCCTTTCAGGTGAGTGATACCCAGCATTCCGTAAAGAAACGTGGCTCCGTAAATAAAGAAGGCCGAGGCGAAAATGCTGAGGAAAAAGTATTTTGTAGCCGTTTCCAGCGTGGTGGCATTTCGGCGTGAGAAATAGAGCATCAGATAAGTCGGCATGCTCACCAACTCAAGGCCGAGAAAGAGCACAATCAGCTCATTCGCACCGGCCACGATCATCGCACCGCCCTGTAGAAACAGAAGCGAGCCGAAATACTCGGGTGCCCTCGCTGCGTCAACCTGATCCTGCAGAATACCGAGAATCAGGAACGAAGCCAGTAGCAGACCCAGTCGCACATTAATAGAGAACGCATCGGTGATAAAAACACCCGTGATTTCGTCTGTCGGGGTTGAGCCAGCAAGCCAGAGAGCAACCAGCGACAGCCCAAGAACAACGGCTGTGGCCTGTGCCCAGAAAAGCCTGGAACGGGAGAGGAATGCCCCGGCGGTCATGATCGCGACCGCACCCAGAAGCAGGATGATCTCGGGCGACATCGCCTTGAGGGAATTGACCGTCGATTGGTAAAAATCAGCTTGCGACATGTTTGTCAAATCTCGGTTTCGCGGTCCTGTGCGTTAATTCCCGGGCAATTACTGGCCTCAGGCTGTTATCAGTGGGCTTTCGGCGCTGCTGCTGGCGCATCAACTGGCTTCGGTGCGGTGCTGGCCGTCGCCGGCAAAGGTTTCATGTCTATCATGGCAGCGGCAATTGATTCCACCGGCGGATTGATTGGATCCATAAACGGTGCTGGCCGAAGGCCAATCACAAAGATCATGATGATCAGTGGTGTCAGGCCCAGCATTTCATACCACCTGAGCGGGTCAACCTGCACCTCGTGCCCATGCCCGTGGCCGTGATCATCATGCCCGTGCCCGTGTTTGTCGTGGCCGTGGTGTGCATGCGAATCGTCATGCCCATGATGAGGGCCATGCCCGTGGCCCGGCTCCCGCAGTGGCCCGAACAGTACTCGCTGCAGCATCCAGAGCGTGTAGAACGCACCCAGAACCATGCTCGTTCCTGCCAGCACTCCAGCTATGGGCGATG
>JBJTRR010001123.1:0-7241 GCA_046076185.1 bacterium
CTACCCCGGATTCCCGGTCATGCCGGCCTCGCTCATCATTGAAGGCATGGCCCAGACGGGTGGAATTCTGGTCGGCGAAGTTAAAAATTTTGAAGATAAGGTTGTTCTGGCCAAAATTCCCAAGGCGGAATTTTACGGAACGGCCTGTGCCGGCGACCAACTCATTTATGATGTGACCCTGCTTGATCATCGAGCCGAGGGTTCGGTGGTTGAGTGCAAAGCATGGCTTAACGGCACAGAACATCTGCTGGCTGATGTTGAAATTGTCTTCGCTCATCTGGATAACACGCGGGCCAACCAGATTTTCGGCCCCAAAAATTTTGTATTCACCAAGCAGTTGCTTGGCGTGTTGAATCTGGCCAGAGCCCAACAGGCTTCGATTGAATCAGACGACGGGAAAAAAGATCCTTGATGGTGTCGGGCGAAACGTGGCCAACGCCGGCCCCGTTTTTGTGGATATGGACACTCACTTCTGCCTTTTGGAATCAGTAACGGTATGAGTTCGACCCCTTCACGAGTTGTGATCACAGGCCTTGGAATCAGTTGTCCGATGGCGACTGGTCAGGCCGATCTGATTGATTCTCTACGTGAAGGTCGAAACGGAATCGGCCCGATCTCGAGCTTTGCAGTGCCGAATGAAGTCACTTCGGCCGTAGGCGAAATTCGCAACTTTGAACCACGCAATTATGTCATCCCCAGGCTCAAGAAAACTTTTGTCAAGAGCCTGAAATATATGGCCCGCGACATTCAGCTTGCGGTGGCCATGGCTCAGGTCGCTTTGCAGGATGCCGGGCTGGCTGAAGGTGGAGTTGACCCAACCCGCATCGGAATCGACCTCGGTGCCGGCATCATCTCAACTGACTTGCAGGAACTGACGCCGGGCATTGAAAAGTCTTACGAAATCGAGAACAAATTCAGCTATGCCACCTGGGGCAACGAAGGTATCAAACTCGTTCAGCCCATATGGCTGCTGAAATACCTGCCAAATATGCTGGCTTGCCACATTTCGATTCTCTCTGACTGCCAGGGGCCATCGAACACCATCACCGAAGGCGATGCTTCTTCCGGCCTTGCGATTGGTGAAGCCTACCGCATTCTTCAAAAAAGTCGTGCTGATGTCATGATCAGTGGCGGTGCCGATTCTAAAATTCACCCGCTCAGCTACATTCGCGCCCGCATGATTGGCCTCCTTACCCATTGGTCAGGCTCGCCCGAACTGGCCTCACGACCCTTTGATACTGACGCCACGGGCCTTGTGCTGGGCGAGGGTGCTGGCATCGTGATTATGGAACGACTTGATCACGCAAATGCTCGTTCAGCAAAGATTTATGGCGAAATTATCGGTATCGGTTCGGGCAGTGATGCCCGCCGGATCACCGAACCATGCACAGGGCAGGGTATGGTTCATGCGATCAGGGTAGCCCTGAAAGATGCCGGGCTCACGCCGGAAGACCCTTCTATCAGCCACGTTCATGCCCATGGCATTGGAGTACCTTCACTTGACTCGGCCGAAGCTGCCGCCATTCGAGAGGTTTTCCGCAACCGGCCTGACATTCCAGTGACCAGCACAAAAGGTGCAACAGGCAACATGGGTGCGGGCAATGGCGGGGTTGAGCTTCTCGCAAGTCTGCTGGCCCTGCGTGAAGGCTTTGTGCCGCCGACCATTCACTGCGATCATCCAGTGGCCGGTCTGGGCCTGAATCTGGTTCGTGGTTCGTCGGTCCCGGCCCGTGGCGACACCTTCCTGAACATCAATATCACCCGCTATGGTCAGTCGTCCTGCGTTGTTACCAGGGCGTGGCCAAAGGCATCCTGAAAATCTCAACCCGGACAAGATTCGTTCGCCAAGAGAATAAAGCCCAGGGTCAAGAAAAAATGCGTCGAAGAGTAGTGGTGACTGGTATCGGAATGGTCACGCCGATTGGCAAGGACGTTGACACCACCTGGCAGGCCCTTCAGCAGGGTGCCAGTGGCGTGGGTCCGATCACCCTTTTTGACGCCCGCACATTTCCGACCCGGATCGCTGCCGAGATTCATGGTTTCGACCTGAAGAATTATCTTGGCGATGTGGAAAGCTGGCCAACGCTTTCCCGCAACTCGATCTTTGCCCTGGCCGCCGGCAAAATGGCGATGGACGACGCCGGCCTCGACGCCAACACGCCCGGCATAGACCGCAGCCGTCTGGGTGTTTACTTTGGCGCCGGTGAAGGGCAGCAGGACTTCCCCCACTTTTGTGCCACCGTTCATTCCGGCGTAACTAACGGCCAGGTTTACACCGACGAATTCATTAAAAACGGCCTCCAAATTATGGATAAATGGGCCGAATCCGAGCAGGATCCCGGCACACCCACCGCCCACGTGGCGGCCATGGCCAATGCCCAGGGCCCCAATTACACCTGCCTCACAGCCTGTGCAGCCAGCTCGCAGGCGATTGGCGAAGCTATGGAACAAATTCGCCGGGGCGATGCCGACATCATCCTCTCGGGCGGCACGCACAGCATGATCCATCCCTTTGGCATCACAGGGTTTATCCTGCTTACCGCACTTTCCACCCGAAACGATGACCCGCAACATGCAAGTCGCCCGTTCGACGAAGATCGCGACGGCTTCATTCTGGGCGAAGGTGCAGGGGTCGTTGTTCTTGAAGAACTTGAGCATGCCCTGAAGCGTGGTGCCCGGATTTATGGCGAACTGATTGGTTATGGCTCAACAGCCGACGCCTTCCGCATTACCGACAGCCACGACGAAGGCCGTGGTGCCATCGCATGCCTGAAGGAAGCCATTGCTGACGCCAGCATCAGCCCCAACGATATCAACTATATCAACGCCCACGGCACCAGCACCGAAGTTAACGACAAGATCGAAACCCTGGCCATCAAGCACGCCCTTGGCGAACACGCTTATAAAGTGCCGGTTTCAAGCACCAAGAGCATGATGGGCCACCTGATTGCCGCAGCGGGTGCCGTTGAGGCAATCATTTGCCTGCTGGCGATACGTGACGGCATCATGCCGCCGACCATCAATCTGGAAAAACCGTCAGAAGATTGCGACCTTGACTATATCCCTGGCACGCCCCGTCACGGTACAGTGAATGTTGCCGTATCAAACAGCTTCGGCTTCGGGGGCCAGAACGTGAGCCTGATTCTCAGGAAATTCACCGCCTGAGGCACCTTAAAGTCCATCGGCAGAAGCACGTTAAAATCAGCTTGCTCATAGATATTAAAAGCGGAGTGCTCCAGAGTGAATTGGGTGGTGTTCCTGGAGATTCTGCTTGGTTCCGCCATTCTGGTCGCTTTGGGTGCCCTCTGGTGCGACCAGCAATACAGCCGAAAAATTCTTTTACCAAAGATCACCGAAAAGCCAATGTTTCTGGCTCTTCGTGTAGAACCCTGCCCCGATGGTGAGCTGATCAAGTTCTCCTCGATCGATGGTAAACTACTGCAAGGCAGCTACTTCCACACTACAGCGCCGAAGCGTCTGGGCATTCTCGTCTTCAGCCATGAATATCTGGCCAATCGCTGGAGCTTTCAGGTTTATGCCGATGGCCTACGCGAGGCCGGTTTCGATATCTTCGCTTTCGACTATCGCAACCACGGCGATAGCGAAGAAGACACCTCGCACCCCAGCCTGCCCTGGCTGACTGACCGCGAAGTCATGGATCTGGAAGCCGCCCTGGATTACCTACGAAGCCGGCCCGACTACGACCAGATGGGCGTGGCCCTGATGGGTGTGAGCCGTGGCGGCAGCACTTCGCTGGCCATGGCCTCAAAACGCACTGACGTCTGGGCTGTGGTCACTGATGGCGCATTCCCCACCGTGGGCACACTTATGCCATACATGATCCGCTTCGCTGAACTTTATGTCCGCCTTGGGTTTATCGTCAAACGGCTGCCACATTTTATCTATCGGTTTGTCGGTTACCGGGGCCTCATCTACGCTCAGAAAAAGTACGGCTGTGAATTCCTTAATCTTGAGTCAATGATTGGTCGAATTTCGCCACGCCCATGGCTGGCAATTCATGGGCTTTCTGATAATTACATTACGCCGGAAGTGGCCCGCAAAATGTTTCAGATAGGCAGGGAACCCAAAGAGTTATGGATGGTTCCAAAGGCCAAGCACAATCGCTCTCAACAACTCTTTCCTGAAGAGTATCGCAAACGAATCACGGAATTTCTTGTGAATGCCTCGCCTTCAAGAAAGGCTGAGCTGGCCAGCGAGCCAATCAAGCTGCTTGACAGCCCAATCGGCCCTGAATCGCTGATCATGGCCCCTGCAACCGGCACAGTTCAGTAATAACTTCTTACGCCAGGCGCCCCAGCCGCGAATCAATCTCAGCCCGGAATTCGTCAAAAAGATACGCTGAATCATGCGGCCCGGCAGAGGCTTCCGGGTGATACTGCACGCAGAAAACCGGCAAATTTTTGTGCCGCAGGCCTTCCACAGTCTGGTCGTTCAGGTTGACGTGTGTCACTTCCACGCTTGAGGCGATCGAGGCCGGATCGACTGCAAAACCATGATTCTGCGTGGTAATTTCCACCTTTGTCGAGCGACGGTTAATCACCGGATGATTCGCACCCCGGTGGCCAAACTTCAGCTTGTATGTGCGGGCACCCAAGGCTTGGCCTAAAAGCTGATGGCCCAGACAGATACCGAAAATCGGGACACCATCTTTCTCTGAAGCGTCGCGAATCAGCGATTTCAGGCACGAAACAGCGCCAGTGAGTGGCTCGGGGTCGCCCGGGCCGTTTGAGACAAAAATGCCATCGGGTTTCAGCTCGCGAATGGCCTCGGCCGGGTGGCTGCCCGGCACAACCGTCACGCGGCATCCCTTAGAAATAAGATATCGCGGAATATTCCACTTCATGCCAAAATCCATCGCCACCACATGTGGGGCATTGGCCGAGACCTTGTTTTCTTCACCGTAAATCGTTTCATTCCATGGCTTTGGCTTGTCAATCATCACGTCTTTGGTCAGGTCAATGCCCACCAGGCCCGGCGCGTTAATCGCACGGTTCAGCAGCTCATTATCCGTCAGCGGCGAATCAACCGCCAGAATGCCCTTCATGGCACCAAGGCTGCGGGTGGCTCGCACCAGCTTGCGGGTGTCGATCCCGTGAATGCCCGGAATATCAAGGCGTTTCAGATAGGCGTCGAGATCCTCTTCCGAGCGAAAATTGCTTGGTCGCCGGGCTAGCGACCGCACCACAAACCCGCGCACCCAGGGGCGATGACTCTCAACATCGGCCGAATTCACGCCATAATTGCCAATCTCGGGATAGGTCATCGCCACAATCTGGCCATGATACGACGGATCTGTCAAAATCTCCTGATACCCCGTCATGCTTGTGTTAAAAACCACTTCGCCCGACGATTCCCGGGCCGCCCCAAAACCAAAACCTTTTAAAACCAAGCCATTTTCCAAAACCAGTCGGGCAGGGGTTGCAGCGGCCATATTTCTTCGCTCCGTATCATGTCGGGTTGTGCGTGTCAGGCTGATTCTATTGTCGGAAGATTATATCAAAACAGGTTGCAAACTTCACGGGGCAAGTCTTTCGACCACTACGGATTAATCCGCTTAACTTATTACAAAAAAAAACTTTACGCCGCAAAAAACAGCCATTCGATTTTTGTATTTACGTCAGTAAATCGCTAGTGCCGAACCTGCCCGTGGCCGATCACCAGCCACTTCGTCGTTGTCAGTTCTGTCAGACCACACGGCCCGCGGGCATGGAATTTATTGGTACTGATACCAATTTCTGCCCCCAAGCCCAGCTCTCCGCCATCGTTAAACCGGGTTGAGGCATTGACCATCACTGCCGAACTGTCCACCTCGTTGAGAAACCGTTCGACCGATCGCGTATCGCTCGTCACAATCGCTTCCGTATGGCCTGATGAATGGGCCCTGATGTGTGCCATCGCTGCATCAAGATCGGTCACAACCGCCACATTCAGTATTTTCTCGCCATATTCCGTGTCCCAGTCGGCATCGGTTGCCGGCACGATCAGCGGCACAATTCTCCGGGCTTCGTCGTTGCCACGCAGCTCAACCCCCTCAGCAAAAAGAGCTTCGGCCGCAGCCGGCAGAAAAGCCGGCGCAATTTCGCGATGCACCAGCAAAGTCTCGGCTGCGTTGCACACGGCCGGCCGCTGGGCCTTGGCATTGACAATGATATTCACACCCATCGAAATATCGGCTGATTGATCGATATAAACATGGCAAATACCCGCGTCGTGCTTCAGCACGGGCATGCGGGCATCGTGGCTCACGCGTTTGATCAGCCCCGGCCCGCCACGTGGAATGGCCAAATCAATCTTATCGTCCATCTGTAAAAGCAGGCCTACGGCATCGCGGTCGGTCGTGGGCACCAGGCCCACGGCATCACGCGGCAGGCCGGCTGCAGCCAGTGTATCTGCCAGCACCGCATGCAGAATCCGGTTGGTGTGAATGGCTTCCTTCCCACCACGCAGAATGCAGGCATTGCCGCTTTTGACACAAAGGGCAGCGGCATCGACAGTGACATTCGGGCGGCTTTCATAGATCATGAAAATCACGCCAAGTGGCACTCTAATCTGGCTGACCTGAAGGCCATTGGGGCGGCGGCCGCCGTGAATCACTTCGCCCACGGGGTCGGGCAGGGAAGCCACTTCTTCAATAGCCCTGGCTATACCTTCCAGCCTCTTGTGGTCGAGCCTGAGTCGGTCAATTGCTGCCGGGTTCAGACCCAGGCCGGGTGCGGCGTCCACATCATGCTGATTAGCCGCCAAAATTTCGTCGCATCGCTGCCGAAGCCCAGCTGCAGCGGCCTTCAGCCAGCCATTTCGGGCTGCGCCTGAGGTGATCGCCATGTCTCGTGCCGCAGCGGCGGCTCGTTCGGCAAGCACGCGGCATTCAGTCCAAAGTGGGTGATTATCGTTGTAAAGTTCGGCTGGATTTGACATTGCTGGCGCCAGACGGCTCAATTCTTCCCGGTCAGGGCCGACCACACATTCAGGCCATCGGCGGTTTCGGCCACGTCATGCACTCGAACAATCGACGCACCCTGCCAGGCCGCATAAATTGCCGATGCCACACTTCCGGCCATGCGTTCACTCACAACACGGCCGGTTAATTCACCAATCATCCGCTTTCGGCTCGTGCCAATCAAGACAACACTGCCCAACTGACGGAACCGATCCATGCTTTGTAACAGGCTGATATTGTGCTCAAGCCTTTTGCCAAAACCAATTCCGGGGTCCAGGGC
>JBJTRR010001124.1:0-12897 GCA_046076185.1 bacterium
GGCCGGAAGCGAGTTTCGGCAGCTTTACGGATAGCTTCAGCAGGGCTGGAACCTTCCATTTGAAGCCTATTGGCAAATTCAACGAGCAAAACACCGTTATTCACAGCAATACCAACCAGAAAAATGATACCCATCAGTGACTGCACGTTTAGGGTAGTTTTTGTAAGAAACAGCATAACCACGACACCTATGATACCAAGCGGAACTGTAAACATAATCACCAGAGGCCCCGTCCATGATCGAAAAAGAGTAACCTGCAGCAAATAAACGAGCAAGGCAGCCAGAACGAGACCCATGCCAAGCCGCTGGAACGATTCATTCATTCTTCGAAATTCGCCTTTCAATTCAACACGCATCCCTGCCTGTAATGTAATCGATTTTAACTTATTCTGTATTTCTGAGGCTGTTCCAGCTATATCACGTCCTTCGATATTCACAAGAACATTGGAAACGCGTTTTAACCCTGAATGTGAAATTTCGACTGCACCACTTTTTCGTCTCGGTGTCACAAGACTACCGAGATTTACAGGCTGTGGCTGGCCAGAGCCGGTGATTGGGATGGAAAGTACATCTTCCAGTCGCCGTTGAGCATCTTCTGGATATTGTACGCCAATAAAATACTGGTTGCCTGACTGCGAATCGATCCAGAAATTGCGATGAATTGAGACACTGGAATTTAAAGCAACGACTACCTGCTGCATGACATCTTCCGTGCTCATTCCAAGTCGAGAAGCTTTTTCGCGGTCCACGTCCAGTACAATGTAAGGAGCATCTTCCCTCTGAGCCACCCTTACATCAACCGTCCCTGCAATTCCAGCTACCAGATTTCTTATTTTGCGTGATATTTCAGCCATCTGTGTTGCATTGCCACCGGAGATTTCAATATCTATGGGGGAAGATGCCCCATAATTAAGTGCTGTCGAAACCATTCCGCCTGTATCCCATTCGGCTCTGAGATCGGCAAATTCCGGTGAATCGTTAAATTTCTGGCGAAGCCTGGAAGCGATGGCTTGCGAACTGGCAACCCGACCAGGTTTTAATTGAATTCGAATCAGGGCATCCTGTTGCCCGGCATTGGAAGTATAGGCTGCTGACCAGTCGGGATTAAGACCTATTTCAGAGACGATCATTTCCCGGTCGTTTTCGGAAATGTGTTGCTTGAGAAAGTTTTCAACCTGTTTCACTCTTGATTCTGTTGTTGAAAGCCGAGAGTTTGAGGGCGCACGTAGCCTTAATGATATTTGTCCTGAATCAATCTGCGGGAAAAACTCTCGGCCAATTCTGTCTGACAATATCAGTGAACCAGCAAAAAGAACTATTACTGTAAGAATGACAAACTTGCCATGAAAAATTGCCCGATCAAGAAGCTTGAGATAACTCAGTTTAAGTTGATCGATTACTTTTTGAAATTTCTCAGAAAAACTCATGAAAATTTTGAGTAATCCTCTTCTCTGACCGCTTAGACCATGATTTGGTGCATGATCGTCTGGCAGAAACTTGGCACACATCATTGGCACAAAAGTGCGTGAAAGCAAAAACGAAGTGAGCATGGCGAAGCCGACCGCAATGGTTAGAGGCCTGAAAAGAAAGCCGGAAATACCTGGCATCACAGCCAGAGGAGAGAGCACGATCACAGTCGTGCAGGTTGCTACAAGAACTGGGATAATCACCTCTGAACATCCGTCAAGAGCGGCCCTGATTCGCGATTTACCAAGATGATAATTCCGGTGATTATTTTCCAGTTCTACAATGGCGTCGTCAACCAGTGGGCCGATGGCCAGAGCAAGTCCGGCAAGTGTCATTGTGTTTATGGTATTTCCAGTGAGATAAAGCCCAATGACCGCGCCCAGCAAAGCAAGCGGGATGGAAAGAGTGGCAATGAATGTCATTCGCCAGTCTCCAAGAAATAACAGGATCATTAATGTGACAAGGCCGATCCCTATGGCTCCTTCCTGAAAAAGTGCAGCCAGCGCGGCCCGAACTGCCACTGTCTGGTCCATAACCAGACCAAGGCTCGTTGAATCAGGCAATTTAGATTGCATTTCAGGAAGGGCTTTTCTTACACCGTCGACAACACTTAGACTGCTTGAGCTTCTTTGGCGATATATCGGTACAAACACTTCATTTTTATCATCAATACGCACACGTGATGTCTGAATCATGGCCGCATCTTCGGCTCTACCAATGTCTCGCAGAAAAATTGTCTGGTTACCAACAAATGAAATTGGAAGATCGTTTAGATCTTCGACTTTTTCGACCATGGCGTTGCTGTCAAGAAGTAACTGTTCTTCACCAAGATACAAAGTGCCTGGCGAAACCATCATATTGCCTTTTTTGAGGGCTCCCACAACATCCATCGGCACCAGGCCACGAGCTTCCATTTTGTCGGGGTCAAGATAAAGCATAACGGTACGATCAAGCCCGCCCACCACAACCGGCGAAATGCAGCCGGGCACTGCACCCAGCATGCTGCGGACATCAATTCGGGCCAGGTCTTTCTGCCTGGCGTCGTCCATTTCGGGATTTTTCACAGTTAGAATCCCGACAGGCAGCGTACCCGTGGCATCAAACGGCATGGCCACCGGTGGAAGAGTATTTGGCGGCAGGGTGGGCAGGGCACCCAGGGCCAGGGAATTTGTAAGTGTCAGGGCCTCATTGGGGTCGATGTCATCGCGAAAATAAATTTTGACGATGCTCACGCCCGGCACCGATCGTGACTCAACCAATCGGGCACCTGGGGCCTGATTAACCCAGCGTTCTATACGATTGGTGATGGTTTTCTCAATCGATGCTGCAGGCATACCAGGATAATACGTTAGCACCTGCACCGCCGGAGCCTTAAAAACCGGTAAAATATCGACTGGAATGAACCACAGGCTCAGCCCTCCCAGAATGGCAAGCATAAGCACAAAAGCACCAACGAGATACGGATTACGAATCGAGAGTCTGATCAGCCACACGGCTTAAATATCTCAGTTGGCTTTCATCAAGAAGAGTTGTGTTAAGAACTGATGCTACCAGATTTTTCTTCATGATGAAAGCATAAAGGCCCGATCAAATCAGTCTTTATAGTATTATCATGTGTTACTCATTTATCTGAATCATTTGCATATCGACATGAATCAACGATTTCAAAAACGAAAATTGCCAAGTGAAAAATCAATCGCAATTCATTACGATATTGCCATACGATTTCAAAAAGATCTGACAACGGTGTCGGTTTACCGACTATTTCCGCCTTTCAGATCCAGGAAAAGCAGGCTGAAGGCCGGATGGCCTGCGCATCAACCGGGAGTTTCCAACCGTCATGAGATTTCAAAGATTCTGGTGTCTTGTTTGCCTGTGCCTTGGATTGTCGTCGCAAGCGGTCAAGGCCGACCTTCACGCTTATATTAAAAAGCCTGATGACACATTTCGCTGGGAGCAGGAAGCCAAGACCGAAGCTCTTGGCGTGACAATCTATACGCTAAAAGTCAATTCACAGACCTGGCAGGGCATGCTTTGGCAGCACCGGCTTGAAATTATCGAGCCAACGGGGATGAAGCTTGATCACCCTGACACAGCGATCATCTACATCGGAGGCGGCTCGAATGGCGACACGCCACGTGGCGGCGATCGTCTGGTAGGTGCCGCCCTGGCCAAGGCCGCACGTGCCCGCGTAGCAGTGCTCAACCATGTACCGAATCAGCCATTGTTGGGTAATCTGAAAGAAGACGCCCTGATCGCCGAAACGTTTATTCGTTACCTGAAGACTAAAGACCTGAGCTGGCCCTTGCTATTTCCGATGGCCAAGTCAGCCGTGAAGGCGATGGATGCAGTGGCGCTATGGGCCAAGGCGAACGATAAACCCGAAATCAAGAATTTCGTCGTTTCAGGGGCCAGTAAACGAGGCTGGACAACATGGCTTTCAGGGGCGGCCGACCCTCGTGTTATTGCGATTGCCCCGATGGTGATTGACGTGCTGAACCTGACGGCCCAGGGCGAAAATCAGCTCAAGGTCTGGGGTAAATATAGCGAACAGATCCATGATTATGTGGAGCGGGGCCTTATGCAGACAGCCAATTCTGCCGATGCATCACCTCTCTGGAAAATGGTTGACCCTTTCACTTATCGTGACGGCCGTCTGGCATCGATCCCAAAAATCATGATCAACGGCACCAACGACCGTTACTGGACACAAGACGCCTCGCGGCTTTACTTCCCCGAGCTGAAAGGCCCCAAGGCCATTTGCTCGTTGCCGAATGCTGGCCACGGCCTTGAGCAGAATCGCGAATGGGCGTTAGAGACAGTTGCCGGGCTTTATCGCATGGCCTGCAGTGGCAAAAAATTGCCCGAAGTTACCTGGGATCTGTTGGAAAAAGCCGATGCGACCGATTACGGCATTTCGGTTAAATCCGACCAGAAGCCAACAGCCGTGACAGTCTGGACAGCGACTTCGAAAAATCGCGATATCCGTTCTGCAAAATGGCAAAAGTCGGATGTAAAGCTGGAAGAAAAAGACGGAAAGCTGCTAGCCCGCCGCAAAAAGCCGGAAACCGGAATAGAAGTGATGATGATCGAGCTGGCCTATGAGATGGACGGCGTGACGATGCACCTTTGCACACAGATCTCTGAGTCTGACCGCTCGGAAGTCCCAGCCGCTTTGCAACAGGTTCCTGGCGTTAAAGCCGCTTCGCGCTGAGCCTGGATTGTCAATCGAATGCTGAAAAGCGGGGCTTTAATGGCTCCGCTTTTAATGAGCAGTGAGAGATTGTCAGACAATCAGCCGATTTCGTATCGGTTTTATATCTTGTCCCTTGACGTTTCTCATCCGTCTTCTTATGTTGAACAAAGACTGTCGAAGAGTCTGAATCAATAATTGATTCGAAATAACTCTTCGTGATCAGTCGGTGGTTATGTCTGAAACATAGTGTCAGACAATTCATGAACCTCCTTCTGATCAGAGATTCTGCCCTCAAAGGTGCCAGGCGGCGTTCGCCAGGTGCCGAATTTCCGCAAGATTTGCTGTATCTCGTTTTTGAGAGATATGCATCCAAGGAGCGACTTCCCAATGCGTAAGATGATCCTGAGCTTGGCCATGCTGGCCATGACGATTCCTGCCCTGGCAGCTGACAAAGTTAAAGTTGGCGACAAGGCCCCTGCTTTCGCAGGCATTCCTGCCGTTTCTGCCAAGGGTGACGCCACCACGCTGAACCTGGGCGACCTGAAGAAGGACGTCGTTGTGGTGGTCTTCCTGGCCAACCACTGCCCGGCTGTTGTTCAGTACGAAGACCGTATCATCGATTTCGTCAACAAGAACAAGAGTAAGTCGGTCGAATTGGTTGCCATCTGCTGCACCGACCCTGACTCTTCCTATGGCAAGCAGGACGACCTGAAAGCTATCGGCAAGAAGATTTCCGAAAAAGGTTATAACTTCACTTATGGCTTCGATGGTGAAGGTGCCAGCGGCAAGGCATACGGTGCTGTAGCCACCCCTCACTTCTTCGTTCTGAACAAGGCCCGTGAACTGGTTTACGCCGGTGCCATGGACGACAACAACAACGAAGCCAAGGCTGGTAAGAATTACCTGCAGGTTGCTGTTGACGCCGCACTGGCTGGCGAAACACCAGAAACCAAAGAAACCCGCGCCCGTGGTTGCGGTATTGCCTACAAGAAGTGATTTGCCGTTTAGCATCGGGTGAAATCCCTGCCAACTCTCATTTCATAATACAAGAACCGTGTTGCCGCTTGGTAACACGGTTCTTTCTTTGTAAAATAATAAGTAGAGTCGTATTGGAATCAGCTACCATTTCCATGAAAGTGCAACAGCAATGTATCGCCCCCAGATTCAAATTATGCTATTCGCCGGAATCGCTCTTATTTCTTCCAACTGGCTTCGTGCTCAGGTAGTTCCAAAAGATCTTGGCTCGGGAAAACCAGCGGCGACTAAAGTTGACGGTGTGAAACTTATTCCTGTGAAATGGGCGGAATACCTGAAGCAGACCGTGCCCGGAGAAGGGCAACGATACACGCTTGTCGATGCATGGGCAACTTGGTGCGCCCCTTGTAAAGAGAATTTCCCGCATGTTGTTGAAATGCACGAGAAATATGCGGAGAAGGGGCTGAAAGTCGTATCCCTCTCGCTCGACGACAATTCTGATGCCAAAGCCGTGAAAGAAGCCACGGAATTTCTCGTCTCCAAAAAGGCTCTTTTCACAAATCTGCTCATGAATGAAGACCCTGAGGTGACTTTCGACAAACTCGAAATCTCGGCGATTCCCTCTGTCTTCATCTATGATGCCAAGGGCAAAGAGGTTAAACGCTTTACGCTTGAAGATCCGAACAATCTTTTTACATACGAACAGGTTGAAAAAACGATCCAGGCCCTGCTTGATGGAAAGCCTTTGCCGGAATTCAAGAAGCCAACGGCAAAATAAGTCGCCTGAATTTCTCTGAAAATTCTCTGGAGTTCCCGGGAAGCTGACGATATATTATTGTATTGATGAAAATGAAGGCGGTACTATCGTCGCTGGCCCTGTTGCCCTGCCGCCAATTCGTGTTGATGGCTCATGACCTGACGGAAAAATGAAAAAAGGCATTCACCCCAACTACCGCGAAGTGGTCTTCTCCGACACCTCCTGCGGGTTCAAATTCCTGACACGTTCCACTGTTCGCACCAATCAGACAATCAAGTGGGAAGACGGTAAGGAATATCCTCTCTTCGTGCTAGACGTCTCATCAGCCAGCCACCCGTTCTATACCGGAAGTGGTAACCGCTTTGTTGACGCCGCTGGCCGTATCGACCGCTTCAACAAGCGTTTCGGCAGCAACTATGGCAAGAAGAAGAAGGGCGAAGGCGAAGCCAAGGCTGAAGGTTGAACGCCTGATAACCTGGTTTACCGACAATTTTCAAATCGAAGCCGCCTTATCACTAATGCGGCTTTTTTGTATTTTTATGCCAATGGCAATTGCGAGCCGACTGGCCAACACTTGCCGCAATTTTCCGAGATTCTGAACTGCAAAGTACTTCAGGCAATCCCCAGCGACTATGTCGAGCGGCCAACTGACCATTCTGGAACGGCTTCAGGCCGAGTATCGACGCTTCACCGAGTTGGATGAAGCGTTAAACGATCCTGCAATCGCCTCTGACCCAGCCCGCATCACAGCCATAGCGAGGGAAAGGGGCTCGCTTGCCCGCCTCGCTGTTCCCTATGGTCGATACCTTGATATCGATCGTAAGATCGCTGAAGCAGAAACCCTTGCCAGCGAAGAACTTGATGCTGAATTACGGGACTATGCCCAAGCCGAGATTGAAGAACTGCGTGGCCGCAGGGAAGAAATTGTTAATACACTCAAAAATCTGGTTTACGATGCCCAGGTCGGAGCCGACCGTGGGGGCGTGATCATTGAAATCCGTGCCGGCACTGGTGGCGATGAAGCCGCCCTTTTTGCCCGCGACCTCTTTGAAATGTATCGCCGTTACAGCGAAATCAAGCGGTGGAAGTTCGAGGCCCTTGATATTGAGCCCACCGAACTCGGCGGCTTTCGCGAAGCCTCTTTCAGCGTCTCGGGCGAAGGTGCTCTGCGCCACCTTCAGTTTGAAAGTGGCGGTCATCGCGTTCAGCGCGTGCCTACGACCGAAACCCAGGGCCGTATCCACACCTCGGCAGCAACGGTTGCCGTTCTACCTGAGCCCGAGGAAGTAGAGATCGACATCCGCACCGAAGACCTCCATATCGACGTCATGCGGGCCGGTGGCCCCGGTGGCCAACATCAGAACAAGACAGAATCGGGAGTTCGAATCACACACTTGCCAACAGGCGTGGTGGTCAATTGCCGAGACGAACGCAGCCAGCACAAAAACAAGGCTAAGGCAATGCGTATTCTTCGCAGTCGGCTTTACGATGCCCAGCGTAACCGTATCGACAGCCAGCGGGCAGAAGCACGACGCTCTCTCATTGGGTCGGGCGACCGCTCGGAACGCATCCGCACTTACAATTTCCCCCAAAATCGTATGACCGATCACCGAATTGGCCTGACTCTTTACAGCCTTGATCGCATCATCGCCGGCGACCTCGATCCGCTGACGTCTGCACTGATCGATCACGATCGTCGCGAACAGTTTGGCGGTGAATTATGAGCGAGCCACGGGCTGAGGATGAAGCCTGGACAATTGGGCGACTGATTCGCTGGACGACCGATTTTCTCGCCGCGCGGCAAGTCGATAGCCCACGGCTTGAGGCTGAAATTCTGTTGGCCCATGCGCTTGGCTGGCCACGCATGAAGCTTTACATGCACATTAATGAGGAGGTCGGCTCGCTGGGTCGTAGCAGCTTCCGCGAGCTCGTCAAAAAACGGGCTGCCGGCATGCCCGTGGCCTATGTCGTGGGGCATAAGGAGTTTTATTCGCTTGATTTTCAGGTGAATCAACAGGTCCTGATCCCACGATCCGACACCGAAACGCTGGTGATGGCCTTTTTGGAATTGGCCAAATCTTCTGAAAATCCACTTTGTGTTGATGTCGGTACCGGCAGCGGCTGCATAACGGTTACCTGCCTGAAACACCATGCCACAGCACGCTTTATCGCGATTGATCAATCTGCAGTTGCCCTTGAGATTGCCCGCATCAACGCCGAAAAACACCAGATGACCAGCCGCGTTGAATTTCGCCATGGCGACCTGATTGGCCCGCTGCAAGCCCACGAAAATCCTCTCTTCATTCTCTCTAACCCTCCCTATATCCCATCGGCTGATATTTTGGTGCTTGAGCCCCAGGTACGCGACTTTGAACCGCACTCTGCCCTGGACGGTGGCACCGACGGCCTGTCAATTATCCGCCGTCTCGTTGATCAGGCCTCTGAAAAGCTCGCCCCCGGCGGCTACCTGCTGATTGAAATTGGTTTCGACCAGGCCAGAGCCGTCTCAGCCGAATTCGCCAGCCACCCCGCACTTGACTTCAAGGGAGTGCGTAAAGATCTTGCTGGTCACGCCCGCGTTTTGGTCATGCAAAAAGCTCTATGATTCAATAACTTAAAACAGTTCACGCCAGTTAAAACCAAGAATTACTCTGAAAAACGCACGCTATTTCCAAAATACGTCACAATTGACGTACGTTTTTCATGGCGATTGACACCCGTGTGAGAATCTGCAATTTTTGACTGGCCGATTTATGTGTTATTTTTGAAGTATCCAAAATGTGTTTCCATCGCTGTAGGGTTGAGACGATGCCTCATAAGATTGCACGCTATGGCTGGATTCGCGACCTGCCTGACCCTCGAGATGTTTTTCTGGCTGCTCCGCCGGCTGAGCAGGTCGCCAAGTTCCCAGCCATGATCGATCTCAGGGCGAATTGTCCGGCTCCATATGATCAAGGCAACCTGGGCAGTTGCACCGCCAATGCCATCGCAGGGGCCATTGAATTTCAGCTCATGAAAGAGGCCCTGAGCTACAACTTCACCCCCTCACGGCTCTTTATTTACTACAACGAACGGGCTATCCGGGGCACTATCCCTTACGACAGCGGCGCTGCACTGCGTGAAGGTATTCAGGCTGTATCGAATAACGGCTATCCACCCGAATCAGTGTGGCCTTACGACGAAAGCCAGTTCGCTACCACTCCTTCGCCTGAAGCTGAAAGCCAGGCCACTGGCCACAAAGTGTTTCAGTCATTCTGCCTGAACCAGACACTAGACCACCTGCGCGGCACGCTGGCGGATGGCGAGCCTTTTGTCTTCGGCATGACGATTTTCGAGTCGTTTGAAAGCCCGGAGGTGGCCAGTTCCGGCCAGATTCCCATGCCTGGATCGAACGAGCAAACCATAGGTGGCCATGCCATGATGGGCGTTGGCTACGACGACGAAGGCCAATTTTTCTGGGTCAGAAACAGTTGGGGAGATGCCTGGGGCATCGGTGGATATTGCCAATTACCTTATGCCTACCTGACAAACCCCCAGCTCGCCGCTGATTTCTGGACGATCCGTACAGTAGATTAACTCCTTTGAGAATCAAAACTTCAAATTGGTTCATGGATGAATCTTCCCAGCCGGTTTTGCAGAAAGAATCATCATGAACTACATGTTTCGCCTTGCCTTTCTGGTCTTTTCTCTGAGTGTTGCAGCGGCCTGTGGGGCGTTTGGTTATGAGCTTGACGCAGCTCGGAAAAGCCAGGTTGAACAGCTTGCCATTCGTGTCGGCAAAGAGATGAAGCAGCAGAACAAGCTTGATTCCGACATTGAAAAGGTCGTTCAGTCGCTTGTCAAAAATTCATATGCACAAGCGGTTAATCCTCAAATGCCGGAAGCCCCTTTGCCCGACTCAGCCATGGCGGAAATCAACTCATTAACTCTTGATGTTCTGAAACAAATTGGTATCAAAACAAATCCAGAACCTGTACCGGCACCTAATCCATCGCCCGCTCCTAATCCGACGCCGACACCAAATCCCACCCCAAATCCAAACCCTGACAATCCACCAAAGCCTGGCCAAAGCAACATTGTCTGGGTCTTTGTGCCTGTTAATCCATCGATGACGCCAGCACCGGTTAATTATATTCCAGTCATGCCGCAAAACAGCCAAGCCCCGACGATCCTTATTCATCGAGGCTGGCATGGCAACCCGCCGACAGTGAGATTTCGCTATCGCTAATATCTGAATTATAAGTGTTTTTATGGCTTAGGCAGTCTGCCCATTTGCCCATTTCCGGCCAATTCGTTAGATTATGACGTAATAAATAACGGAAGGTCTTTCCGCCACTGGGCAGACTTCCTCAACCCGGCAAATCCTTCGGAAAGGCATTTGGTCTGACGATGCAACCCACTGCGGATATTGGTCTGGTCGGCTTGGCAGTGATGGGTGAAAACCTGGTTCTGAACATGGAGAGCCATGGCTTCACCGTTGCGGTTTACAATCGCACGACATCCAAAGTCGATGAGTTCATAGGCGGCCGTGCTGCCGGCAAGAAGATCGTCGGCACGCACACGCCCGCTGATCTGGTTGCCTCGCTTAAAAGCCCGCGAAAAATCATGATCATGGTGAAGGCCGGTGCCCCGGTCGATGCCGTAATCAACGAATTTCTGCCCCTGCTTTCACCCGGCGATATCCTGATCGATGGCGGCAATAGCCAGTTCCCTGACTCCGTCCGCCGCACGCGCGACCTGAAAGCCAAGGGCATTCTCTACATTGGCACCGGTGTTTCCGGAGGCGAAGAAGGAGCCCTCAAAGGCCCTTCCATCATGCCTGGCGGTAATCCAGAAGCCTGGCCACACGTCAAGCCGATTTTCCAGTCGATCGCCGCCAAAGTGGCTGATGGTTCCCCCTGTTGCGACTGGGTGGGCCCCGAAGGCGCTGGCCACTTCGTGAAAATGGTACACAACGGCATTGAATATGGCGACATGCAGCTCATCTGCGAAGCTTACGACCTCATGAAACGACTGCTGGGCCTCTCGGCAGCCGAGATGTCGGAAGTCTTCGGCCGTTGGAACACTGGCGTGCTCGATAGCTATCTGATTGAGATCACCCGCGACATCCTCGCCTATGTTGACCCAGAAACCGGCAATCCGATGGTCGATCAGATCCTGGACACTGCCGGCCAGAAAGGCACCGGCAAGTGGACAGTCGTTTCGGCCCTCGACACCGGTACGCCACTGACTCTCATCGCCGAGGCTGTCTTTTCGCGCTGCCTCTCGGCACAGAAGGATCAGCGGTTGCATGCTTCAAAAATCCTGAGCGGTCCTTCCCCCGCCTATTCTGGTGATAAAGCTCAGTTAATCGATGACATTGAGCAGGCCCTTTATGCAGCCAAAATTGTGAGCTATGCCCAGGGTTACGAGCTGATTGAATCGATGGCCAAAGAAACCGGCTGGGAATTCAACAAGTCAGGCATCGCCCTGATGTGGCGTGGCGGCTGCATCATCCGCAGTCGCTTTCTTGGCAATATCAAGGATGCGTTCGACCGTGATGCCAAACTGCCCAACCTTATGCTCGATCCCTTCTTCAAAGCCGCACTTGAAAAAGCGGCCCCAGGTTGGCGCAGGGCTGCCGCTCTGGCAGTGACTCAGGGTATCGCTGCCCCTTCCATGACCAGCGCTCTGGCCTATTTCGACGGTTACCGCAGCGACCGCCTGCCTGCCAACCTGCTACAGGCCCAGAGAGATTTCTTTGGTGCGCACACTTACGAACGCATTGACAAAAAACGTGGTGAGTTCTTCCATACTAACTGGACTGGCCGAGGCGGCACCACCGCTTCAACCACTTATAACGTCTGATAAATCATATATTTGCAACTGTTCAATCAAAACACACGGCAACATGATTGCCGTGTGTTTTGTCATAACCAGAAATAAAAAATCCACATGCCAAAACATGTGGATTGGAATGAGAGAGATGAAGACGAACTTCGAAGGTTTGATCAAATGAGCTTGGAACTCTTTGAACAAGCACTCGAACCAGCCTGACGATCCGTTTCTGCATCGATACTGCAGGACTGTCTTCTCGCCTGATCGGTGATTTCCATTTTTGTGGAATCAGCCGAGCGGGTTTGAGAAACACCAACTGCAGCTTGGATGAGACGACGCATCGCATTCTGCGCATGAAAGTGAGAATTCATGGGTTCTCCAGGCTAGGTTTGCCACGACCAAGGCCGTGCAAATACCGGAATAATCGGAACAACGAATATGAGGCAGTGTTTTGGAATCAGATTAGCGGTGGATAGAACCGCCTGATTCGGCAAACCGTTGACCGAAGGACCCTCTGTGAAATTCATCTTTCACAGTTATATTAGACTCGGGATTTAGATGGTTGTCAAGCCATTGGAGGCACTTTGTCAGCCACTGTTGAGGATTTCAATCAAACATAACCATACATTCATGAACAGTTCATATTACTTTGGCCCTCCTTCTCATTTCAAGTTGTCAAATTCAA
>JBJTRR010001125.1:0-7760 GCA_046076185.1 bacterium
CCTTGTCTTCGCGACAATCTGCTACCTCTCTGCGACTTCATCTGTTGCAATCGGCCAGGAAAACAATACAGCCCGTGGCTCGAAAGTCTCAGCCGAGACCGCCCCAATTGCAAAAGCCACAGCCGGTTTTATTGAAGCTTATAACAAGGGTGAAATAAAAACCCTGATGAATTATTTTGCTTCTGATGCGAGGCTGATCACAGTTGACGGCGAAGTTTTTGAAGGCACAGGCGAAATTCAGGGCCTGTTTGAAGCCGGGCTGAAGGCCAACCCCGGCATTAAAATGACGAACGATCTGCGATCCATTCGCCTGATTAGTAATTCGGTCGCGCTGGAAAGTGGCTTCACTTCGACGACCACCAAAGCCGACAAACGCCCAGACACCATTGCTTATCACATCATTCATGTTCTTCGACAGGGGCAATGGAAAATTTTTGACGTGATTGAAACCGAACCGGCACGTGAGCCAGAAACGATAAACCATGCCGAAAAGCTGGCTGCACTTGACTTTCTGGTAGGCGACTGGGTGGAAGATGCTGAAAATGCCGTGGTTCATCACCGGGCTCGATGGAGCGTTAATCACAATTATCTGCTGATTGAATACCTGACTGAGCGAAACAATAAAATGGTTCCTTATGCGAATCAGCGAATTGGCTGGGACGCTAAAAACAAAGCGATACGGTCGTGGCTGTTTGAAGAAGACGGTGGCCATGCCTCAGGCCTCTGGACACAGTCAGACGATGGTGGCACATGGACAGTCAAGACCGAAGCGATTCTTGATGACGGCCGACTGCTCACTGCAACGACAAGAATCACAAGGAATTCCAACGATCAGATCGAGATGCTCATGTACGATCGGGCGGTTGAAGGCAAATCTGTTGCCGACTCGCCAGCCCGCAGGCTGACCAAAAAACCACCTGCACCCGCTGTCCGCAAATAATTTCCAACATGACATTTTGATCCATGGCTTCCAATTCATTCGAGAGAATATCCATGAAAAAATCAATCAGAGCTTCTCTGGCCCTGGCTCTCAGCATTCAACTGGCCTCACCCGGCGTATTCGCCTTTCATGGCGGCGGCGGATTCAAGGGCGGTGGCGGTGGCGGTTTTCGCGGCGGTGGTGGTGGATTCTCACGACCAAGTTTTGGTGGCGGGGGGGCTGCTGCCCGCCCCAGCTTCGGCGGCGGGGGTGAATTTCGTCCCTCTGGTGGTTCGAGCTTTCGACCATCAGGCGGTGAAATGGGTCGCGGCGGTGAATTAAACCGAGGCGGTGAAATGGGTCGCGGCGGTGAATTAAATCGTGGTGGCGAACTGAATCGTGGCGCAATTGGCGGGCAGGGCGGCTTGAACCGCACTGGCGACATGCATCCGAATTTTGGCCAGAAGCCGCCGTGGGAATCGGGCGGAGCAGGTCGGAACATCAATAACGAAACACGAAACCCGGTTAACAATCTTGCCAATCGTGGCATCAATAACAACAACATCGGCAATCGCAATGTAAACAACATTGGGAATAGCACGAATTTCAACAACATCAATAACCGCGGTATTGTGAACAACAACCGCAACTTCAATAATTTCAATTTCAACAACCGTCCCGGTAATTGGGGTTATCATGCCGGCTATGGTTATCGCCCGGGTTATTGGGGCAATCACGGTAACTGGTATAACGGCTATTGGGGCTGGCACCGGCCCATGATCAACAATTTCTATGGTGGCTGGGGCGGTGGCGGTTGGGGCTGGGGGTTTGGTACGGGGCTGCTTTTCGGCGGGCTTGGTGGCTGGGCTCTTGGTTCAAGCATGTGGAACTGGGGCTACATGCCCTATCGCAACCCCTATTATGTTCCTTCCAATACAGTAGTTGTCACTCAGCCGGTTTATCAGAATGGTGCCTCGCAGCCGACATACACGCCGGGCAATTACAACTACAGCCAGCCACTCAACACGGAAGCACCTACGCCTGATCAGGCCGTTTCCGATGCGGCCCTGAACACCTTCGACGAGGCAAGACAAAAATTTATTTCAGGCAATTATCAGCAGGCCCTGAGTGGTGTCGAAAAGGCCATTGTGCAATTGCCTAACGATGCCGTTCTCCATGAATTCCGGGCTCTGTGCCTTTTCGCTCTGGGCCGGTTTGCTGATTCAGCCGCTACAATTTATCCCGTGCTTTCCATTCAACCGGGAATGGACTGGACTACGCTTTCCGGGCTATACACTGATATTAATCAGTTCACCAATCAGCTTCGGGCTCTTGAAACGGATCGCGACAATAACCCGAACAATGCTGCTGATCACTTCCTGCTCGGCTATTTCTATCAGTCGATGGGGTATAAGTATCAGGCACTGGCCGAACTTGAGAAAGTTGTTCAGCTTCAGCCGAACGACACTCTATCTGCTGGTCTCATCAAAGCGATTAAGCAGTCTGATTCGTCGGGCGGTGCTTCTCAACCCGCAGCCGGTGGCGTGGCGGCGGCACCCAACCCGGAAGGCGAAAAAAACGCCGGAAACAACGAAATTCAGGCCAGACCGGCCAACCCTGTTCCGGCCGCGAATCTTTCCGGCACGTGGACAGCCAAGCCTGATGACAACCGCACAATTTCTCTTGCCTTCCAGCCCGATTCGAAATTCACCTGGACTTTTACGCAGTCAGGTGGCCAGAACAATACATTCAGCGGCAACTACACTTATGCCGAAGGAATTCTGACACTGGTTTCGAACCAGAATGGGCAGGTCATGGTCGGTAAGCTCGATCAAAAAGGCGACAGCCAGTTTCTCTTTCAGTTAACGGCCGCCGGCCCGGGCGACCCGGGGCTGCTTTTCTCAAAGTGACTTTTGGCCACCCTGCAAATTGTTTCGAAGGCGATTTCCAATCGGGATCGCCTTTTTTTATTTCTTTTGCTGGCTAAATATGTGTAAATATTCTCGTTCAAGCTGCCCCATAATGGAATTCCATATTTGTGTTTTGGCATAATCCCTGGCAGCCATGCCAAAAGCATCCGTTTTATCACGATGAATCGACCACTCTTCCAGCTGTTTTACCATCAATTCAGGCCCGGCCGAAGAATTAAGCAATGTGCCGGTCACTTCGTTTTGAATCACATCCACAGGGCCGCCTTCGGCAAGTGCAACCACGGCAAGGCCACTGGCCATGGCTTCAAGAATCACGTTGCCGAATGTTTCGGTCAGGCTTGCAAAAGCAAAAGCGTTCATGGCTGAATAGCAATCAGCCAGCAATTCGCCGGTTTTGTAACCAGTGAAATGAATTCGACCTGCTATCTGCGGATCAGATTTCAATTTCATCTCCAGTGAATTTCTACTGGGGCCATCGCCTACAACAAGAACATGGTCTGACGGTCGAATCGCAAGAAATTTCTGAAACACCTGTTCCAGATATTCAAAATTCTTTTCCGGTGCAAGCCGACCACAGTGCCCGACCACAAAAGCCCCTTTCGGAATACCAAGCTCTTCACGAATTTTTGCTGCCCCAGGCCTGTTCGGTGCAAAAAGCCTTGCATCAACACCCCTTGGCCAGCACTTTAATCTTTCAAAACCAATCGATTCCAGCCGATTGATAATTGTTCGGGATGGGACATATGTCTCAATCGTCTGGTTATGAAACCAGCGAAGATAACGGCTGACCATTGGCACCAGCCATGAAACACGGTAATGCTGCGCATAGGCGTCGAAATTTGTGTGAAAGCTTGATACCACCGGGAAGTTCTTTTTTCTGCAAAACCGCAGCGCAGAATAGCCCAGGACGGCTTCTGTAGCAATGTGGACCAGATCAGGCTGAAAATCATTTAACACCGTTCTCATTACGCCATACGGAGGGCGTGGAACAACGATTTCTTTGTAAAAAGGCAGGGCGATGGCAGGAAGACTGACAATAGTCAGGTTTGACGGCTTTCGAAGAACGCTTTTTTTCTCTTGATATTCCGGCTGGATCACTAACAGCTCGTGGCCTTGGGCAACCATGAAATCAGCCAGCTGGCCTAATGTTCGCGAGACTCCGTTAATCTGTGGCGGAAACGTCTCTGTGATCAAAGCCAGCTTCATTCTTGCAGTTACTTTCAGTTCTACAGCACTTTGGTAGTTGGGCTTATTATCTATTCTAATGCGATTTCATATTTACATATTGAATTCTTTTTGAAGTTTTTATGAATCGCCTGAATCAAATTTGCATCATCTTGTTTTTTCGCCGTTTGGTCTGACACACGTGTTCTAAACCAAACTTAATGGAGAACCTATGGCGTAAAGGAATACTGTTTCCTTCGATTCGAATTTGTCATCGAAGGTTTTCAGGAGTTGGAATCATGTCTCTGAATCGGCTTGCTCGTGCCAAAACGTCTTTCAGTCAAGGGTTGCTGGGTCTGGCGATGCTTGTTCCTGTGGTTTGTCTGGGTATCTCGGGCTGTGGCGAAAGCCAACAGTTTGTGCCCATAAGTTCCAAGTCAAATTCAGGTGGCCGCCCCACGCAGAATGTCTCGGTTAACCAAAAAAATTCACGGCAGTCGAACTCCAAAAAAACGGTTCAGCCTGTGACTGTCACACGCCACCTTGGCAAATAATCCCTGACCCTGTTTCCGAACCGGAGAAACACTCATGCACCATCATCGTAAGTCAGGAATTAAGGGTTTTACCCTGATCGAACTACTGGTTGTGATCGCAATCATCGCCGTCCTGATCAGCCTGCTTTTACCGGCAGTTCAGGCGGCCAGAGAAGCCGCCAGACGCACCCAATGCGTGAACAATCTCAAGCAGATTGCCCTGGCATCAAGCAACTACTGTGACTCTTTCAACTCATTCCCATCAGGTCATATCGGCCAGCGTCGGGAAAACAGCCCCAGGGTCATGTCGCTTGGCACCAACTGGTCGTCGCTGATTCTGCCTTACATCGAAGGCAACAACGCGTTTAACGTATATAACTTCAGCCTCGCCTTTGGCGATGGTTCCAACGCAACTGTCGCCGGATTTGGCAATAACGCATTTATGTGCCCGAGCGATCCGGCGATAAGTATTACTCATGCCCTTGACGATTATTATCTTGCCAAGCCCGCTAATGTTCGTCAGGCTTATCGCAGCTATATGGGTAATCGTGGCCTCTGGTATTCACCTACCTATTTATCATCGGCCAGCGATACCTGCTTCTCAAGAGTTCAGGCGGCCAATGCCGGTATGTTTTTTGAACATAGCTCGGTTCGGCCTGCATCAGTAACCGACGGGATGTCAAATACACTACTTCTGGGAGAACAGCTCCACAGCATTCTTTCTGACGAAGATCAGTTATACATTCACTGGCACCAGTCAGGCTGGTGGTGTGATTCGTTCTTTGATACCAGTAATCCCATCAATTCACACCTCAAGATGAGGGCGAGGATTGAAACCGATCTCTGGTGGGCATTGGTTCAAGCAGCGTCCAGCAATCATCCTGGCGGCGCGAACTTCGCCTTTGCTGATGGTTCCGTCCGGTTCATCAAGGACACGATCAACACCTGGCAGCTTGATAATACCATTGGTAATCCTGTCGGATTAACCTACGGATCCTGCGGCGAATTCAATTATGGAACTTCAAAGCCAGGAATTTATCAGGCCCTGTGCACGCGTCAGGGCGGTGAAGTGATCTCGGCTGACAGCTATTGATCAACCGTTTTGAACAATTCTGCAGATTTTGACCGGGAGAGAATTTTACTGATTTTTTCCCGGTCAAATTTCATTATCAATGGTTAATTCGAGCATTTTACGAACAGTGGATTCAAGTTGATCAAGATGATTTCTGATGACAGAAGTAATCGTCTGCGGATCAATATCACCTAAATAATTGTGTACGATTATGTTTCTGAATCCGCTGATCTGACGCCAGGGTATCAGTGGATATCTGGATTTTTCTGAATCTGGTATACGCTGAGTTGCTTCTGAGAGCGTCTATAAATTTCTCAGTGTTGCATCGTAAAGGATTTCGTCTTCGGTAATATCTCCGCGAGCCTGAATTCTACGGATTTTGGCGATGGCGTCCAGAATGTGTAAGGCATAGGGCTGCCACGGCCTGGTCATAAGTCAATCGCTTCATTAAGAATCTGGTGACGAATATGACGATTTAATTCGTGCTCCGGGATCAAATCAATTTTGCGCTGAAGTAGATCTGTCAAGCTATCTGTCAGTGGAATCCTTTGCAGAAAAAGGTCGTAACCCGGAGGGAAATCAACAAGAAAGTCGATATCACTATCCGATTTTTCCAAGCCTCGCGCGACTGAGCCAAAAACCCTGATTCGCCTGGCCCCGTAATGCTTTGCCAGCGACTCTATCATGCCCTTACTTTTTCGCAATTCATCAAGAAGCATGATTTAAAACCATTCCGATGAATTGGCCTTTTCTCTTGAATATAGATTCACCACTAAGCCAAGTTTGATCTTCCAGCATTTTAGAAAATCATGGCTGCATGATGAACTGGCTATTTTTCATCAAAAATCCACTTTCAGGCCATCTGCAGTCCGCTCAGAAAAGATTCACAATCTCGCCGTTTTCAGCCACATCAATTCTCTCAGCCGCCGGCCGCTGAGGCAAGCCAGGCATACGAACAATATCGCCGGTAAGAGCTACCACAAATCCTGCCCCGGCAGAGATTTCCATGTCACGCACCGTAATCGTGAAATCCTTCGGCCGGCCCAGAAGTTTCGGGTTGTCTGAAAGTGAATTCTGCGTTTTGGCCATGCACACCGGCAGATTTCCGTAACCAAGCCTTGCCGCTTTGGCAAACTTGGCAGAAGCCTCGGCTGTAAAGCTCACTCCGCTGGCACCATAGATCTTTGTCGCGATCGTTTCGATTTTTTGCTCAAGTGGCATTTCAAGCGGATATAGCGGCTGAAGACTCGTCGCATTTGATGAAGCAACCGCACCGACCACTTGTCGGGCAAGATCTTCGGCACCGGCACCACCATGTGCAAAAACGTTGGCTGTTGAGCAGGCAACACCTTCACCCTGGCAGAAGCGGTGAATCACAGCCAGTTCATCCTCTGCATCCTCGCTACGCTGGTTTATCGCCACCAGAATTGGTTTTTTGTAATTCCGGGCGGCCGCAATATGGGCTGCCAGATTATCTATGCCGCGTTCAACGGCCGCGGCGTCTGGCTTGGGCAGGTCGGCAAGGGCCACCCCTCCGTGCATTTTCAGGGCACGCACAGTAGCCACAATCACAATCGCCGCCGGGTCGAAATCACCATAACGGCACTTGATATCAAGAAATTTTTCGCCGCCAAGGTCAAAGGCGAATCCTGCTTCAGTGATGGCCCAATCACCATGCGCCAGAGCCATTCTCGTAGCCAGAATCGAGTTGCAGCCGTGCGCAATATTGGCGAATGGCCCGCCATGCACAAATGCGGGTGTGCCTTCCTGCGACTGCACCAGGTTTGGCATCAGTGCTTCGTTCAGAATTGCCATCAGCGAGCCAGTAATCTGCATCTCTTCGGCAGTCACAGGTGCCCCGGACCGATCATAGCCAATCAAAATCCGGTTCAGTCTCGCCCTCAGGTCAGTTCGAGATTGTGCAAGGCATAAAATCGCCATAATTTCACTGGCTGCTGTGATATCAAAACCAGCTTCTCGCGGTGTTCCGCCCATGCCACGCCCGCCAAGGCCAATCACCATCTGCCGCAGGGCCCGGTCGTTCATATCAAGGGCACGCTTCCACAGCACTCGCAGGGCGTCAAGTCGTGTGTCGGCAAAGTGAATACGGTTGTCGATCACGGCAGAAAGCAAATTGTTCG
>JBJTRR010001126.1:0-7987 GCA_046076185.1 bacterium
GTGTTGGTGGGCCAAGGCCGTGGCCGTCCAGACCCCAAACCGAACCGCATTATTTTATGAGCGTTGGTGGTGGTGGTGTGGGCATCGTCGAGCGGCCGACTTATGTGATTGCTCGCCCAGGTGCTGGTAGTGGAGCTCAAAATGTGAGCGGGCTGCTTCAAGGCAACACACCAATCACTCATCTTGTCGGTAAGTGGAGAAGCCGCACGTGGGTAACCAAGGTCTTCGCTGACCAGTTCCCGGACGTTCCCGCCACGATTGATTCAATCGACACCGTCTCTCGTCAGGGCAATAAGCTGGTTGGCACTGAAAGTGTCGGCACCTTCACCGCCGACTGGGAAATCACCCGCACGCGGCAGGGGGAGATCAAACCATACTTGACGATGACAGTCACAACCGCCACCAGAGGAAGCGTTGAACTGACAGGCAGGCGAGTGGGCAGAAATTCATGGGTGTTCGCCACCGATAGCACTTCGGCCATGCAAATTCGTTCAGTCATCACCATCCAGAACCGCGACACTTACAGCTTTGAAAACTTCCAGGCCACGCCCGATGGCGTGCAGCTGCTCTACACGACGGTGCATGAGCGGATGAAAGGGCTTGACACGCCGGCGCCAGCTGCTAGCGGAAATCCGTATCCCTCGTTGGAGCCATTGGTTGCATCTCCGAAAGCCCCGGCCGCACAGGTGGGCGTAATCCCGCCGCTCATACTCCAAACCGAGACGGTCACACCAATCACTCGTCTTGCCGGTGAGTGGAGAAGCCGCACGTGGATAACCAAGGTCTTCGCTGACCAGCGTCCGTACGTTCCCGCCACGATTAATTCATTCGACACCGTCTCTCTTCAGGGCAATAAGCTGGTTGGCACTGAAAGTGTCGGCACCTTCACCGCCGGCTGGGAAATCACCCGCACGCGGCAGGGCTTGACGATGACAGTCACAACCGCCACCAGAGGAAGCGTTGAACTGACGGGCAGGCGAGTGGGCAGCAATTCATGGGTGTTCGCCACCGATAGCACTTCGGCCATGCAAATTCGTTCAGTCATCACCATCCAGAACCGCGACACTTACAGCTTTGCAAACTTCCAGGCCACGCCCGATGGCGTGCAGCTGCTCTACACGACGGTGCATGAGCGAATGAAAGGAGTGCAATCACCACTATACAACCCAGCCATCCGCGATTTTCCCGACAAGCCCCTGCCGAAACCCGCCATATACCCTATGTGATATCAAAGCAGCTTTGATCGTCGGCTGTGCCGATGGTCGATCTGGCCAGCATTACGCGGCCTGCTTTTTCGATTTGGCTTTAGCCCTGGACTGCTTTCGGTAATCCCATGGTGCCATCGGTTGCCGATCAGACCACAATCCGACTCTGCCCGCCCTGGCCTTTTGTTCTGTGCTGATGTAGTTTCCCGGCGGCCTGTATTCCAGATAAGCCCATGCCAGACCAGCCTTGACCATTTCAAGATTGACTTCCAGACCATCAGCCTTGACCACTGCCAGCAACCGGCCGTATCGATCTTTCTCTGTGCCGATCAGCTCCACTTGCTTGCCGAAAACCATCTCGCCTAACCGCTGCCGTGACTGGTTGCCATATGCCTGCCCTCGCTCCGGTGCGTCAATGTGAATCAGCCTGACTTTCACCGTCTCACTGTCGCTTGTTCGGACTGTCAAAGTATCACCATCGGCTATTGCCACGACCTTGCCGGTTGTCTGTGCGAATAACACGACCATCATCAATGCCAACATTTTCAGCCCCCTGCCGGATCAATCAGGGCTTCACTCAGCGTAATGTCGGCCGTTGTCACTGACCGGATTTTGACACGCGCCAGCGTCCTTTGAACTTCAGCCAACAATCGCGTTGACTGATTGAATCGACGCCAAGCCCGGTCTGCCATGCGTGAAAGTCTGTCGGCCTGCCGCCTCTGGTGTTCAGCCGGTTGCCGACCCAGCTCGACTTCCGAAAAATGCAGATTGCACTGTCTGTCCAGCGCGATTTTTTCCAGTGTGCAGGCTTCAGCCCACGCGATTGCAGCAGCTTCAGCGGGTGAATGTATTGGGTCAGTCTGGCTATCCGGTCATTTTTACCTGATTTCACTGCTTCCATTGCCAACACTGCCACACCTCTTTGGCCTTTCCTGCCTTGGGGGTGTTTTTATTTAAATCGGGTCAGGGGGCCCACTCTCGGCTTTTCACCGTAATTCCCTGCTCATTTCGCTTTCAAACAGGTCACCTTGGTGAATCGGCCCGATTTGGGTAAGATATGGCCAGTGAAATAATCGAGTTCGGGCGATGGGCGGCCCGAACCAGACTGATCGAGAAAGCAGAGACATGACGGCCACGCAAAAGCTGCCTCGTATCCTGATCGCCGACGATAACCAGCAGAATGTCGAGCTGATGGAGGCCTATCTCACCGCCATCGAGTGCGAAACGGCCACCGCCTTTGACGGCGAGCAAACCCTCAAGGCTGTTGATTCGTTCAAGCCCGACCTGATCCTGCTGGATATCATGATGCCCAAGCTCTCGGGCTTTGAAGTCTGCACCAAGCTGCGGGCCAACCCGGCCACCAAACATGTGCTGGTGCTGATGGTGACCGCCCTGAACGAGCCCAGCGACTTTGAACGCGGCGTGGCCGCCGGCACCGACGACTTTCTCACCAAGCCCGTGAACAAGGTAGAGCTGCTCTGCCGCATTCGCAGCCTTCTGCGAGTACGCCACCTTGAAAGCCAGCTTGAACGCACGCTGGCCTATCTGGCCGACCTTGAATCTTCAGCCCGGCCGCAATGACCGACCAGCAAACCGGCCCGGCATCGCCCTTGAAAATCACGCTCAGGCCCCGCAAAAGTCGCCCATTTTTCGCGCGGCATCCGTGGCTCTTTGCCGACTCGATCGCCAAAGTCGAAGGCGACAGCCGAAACCCCGCCGAGGCTTCGATTTATAGTGCTGAAGGGGCCTTCATCGCCCGTGGCCTTTTTAACCCGGCCAGCAAGCTGCGCGTGCGGCTTTATCGATGGGCCGACGAGCCCCTTGATGCCCATTTCTGGGCCACGACACTTGAAAAAGCCTTGGCCCTTACTGTGACCTGCCGCCGCTTCACCCCGACGATAACGCCCGAAGGCTTGTTTTCAGCGAGGCCGACGGCGTTTCAGGCCTGGTTGTTGACGAACTCGGCCCGTGGCTTGCCTGCCAGTTTACAAGCCTGGCCCTGTGGCAGCACCGCACTGTTGTCGAAGATGTTCTGGCCTTGAAATTTCCCTGCCATGGCCTGATTCGTCTGGGCGACAGCTCGACCGCTGAAAAAGAAGGCTTTTCGGCAGCCGAAACCGAGCCGACTCTTGTCAAGGGCGACCCTGCTGCTGCCTCTGAAACTGTCATTCAGCACGGCGGGCTGAAATTTGCCGTCAGCCTGTTGGGCGGGCAGAAAACCGGCTTTTTTCTTGATCAGGGCCAAAATCGGCGGCGGGTGGCGGCTTATGCGGCCGGGCGAAGTGTGCTTGACCTGTTTTGCTATTCCGGCGGTTTTGCCCTTGCGGCTGCGGCGGGTGGAGCAAAATCGGTGCTGGGCGTTGACAGCTCGAAACAGGCCATTGCTTTGGCAGAAAAAAATCGCGAATTAAATTGTATTTCAAATGATATCTGTCAGTTTCAGCCGAACGATGTGGCCAAGGCCCTGAAGAAGCTGCGGGAAGCGGGCGAACAGTTCGGCCTGGTGGTGTGCGACCCGCCGAAATATGCCCGCTCGCGCGAGAACCTGCCTGATGCGCTGAAGGCCTATGCCCGCCTGAATGAAAATGCCCTGGCCGTAACGGCCCCTGGCGGATTTCTGGCCACTTTCACATGCTCGGGCGTGGTAGAACCGGCGATGTTTCACGATGCACTGGCCCAGGCGGCCCTGGCCGCCGGCCGACAGTTGCAGGTGCTGGAAACGCTGGGCCAGCCGCCGGATCATCCGGTTTCCATCGCCTGCCCCGAAGGTCGATATCTGTATGGCGTTATCGCCAGGGTGGTGTGAGGTAAGTCGATTTGATAACAATGGTTTGCCTGATTCCAGAGAAGTTACATAATGATAGTCGGCTTGTATAAAGCCGTTAAAACGGTCTGCAAAAATTGAAATAAAATCTGTTATTTAATAATTCCCATATCGGCTGTCCCATCAATCTATATATACTGCACTTTGCCAAATATCTCATAAATCATGCGGCTCGAAGTTGCAGCAATTCAATGAACGGCTGAATTCTTTTTCGTAATGCCGCAGAGATATTAAGCCGATTGTATTCATTTTGCATAATCTCTTGTTTCAATGACTTACGTCGATCTGCATGTGACGGGCGGCGGTGTGGATCATCCCATGGGCTCGCCTGCCGATGCACCAGTTCCGTCGCGTTCTTATGCCATGCCCACAGTTCCGTGAGGGTGTGAGCCCAGAGATTCAAGTTCAATGCGCCCACATTCGCATGATAACGACGCAACTGAACCTCTTCAATGCCTTCCGCTTCCTTCAGATCATGAAAGCTCTGTTCGATCCCCCATCGGTCGGTCGATGCCTGGATGATCCAATCCACTTGCACATCCGGATCCGAACACATGATCGCTCGCCATGACCTGTCTTCCTCCCGCAAAAGCACAATGCGTACCGGGCCTGAGATGCCTGGCATCGTCGCCTGAAAGCTCTTGTAATGCTTGGCCACCTTGCGTCCCTCGGTTGTCAGAACCTCAATTCTGGTCCAGCCTTGCGCGTTAACCGCCTTGTTGGCCATCACAATCCGTTTGCCATACTTTCGTGGACCGCCGCGGCCGCGTTTCTGGCCGGGCTTCAACTTGGGTGGCAGATCAAACACCTTGGAATCCCAGCGAATTCGTGTCACGAGCACAATCATGCTCTCGCGAGCCGCTTGGAAAACTTCTTTCTTGGCGTAAAATCCGTCCAAAACGACCCATATGGGTTTCGAGCAGATCTTCCACTTGGAACCCAGCCAGCGGATCTGTTCTGCGGCCAGATCCAGCTTGGTGCGGAAAACGATTCCAAGCTTTTCGGGCAGCGACGGAATCTCCTTTTTACGTACGTAGAGTAGTCCCATCAATGGGAAACTGATGAGGCCAAATTGGCTGTGCCGGACCAGACGGGCCAGGACCACCCAGTTATGGCCGTAGAGGAATTTTGAGCCGGCCGGGCCCGGCGTTGGGTTGTGATGATATCCGGCACCCTGCACATCGGGGCCAAAACGTTTGGTGGGCGTGTCGTCGATGACATGAAGATCAAAGGGCCTGGAATCGTCCTGAATGTGCTCCGTGACGATCAGAAAAAGAGCGGAAGCGATGGGCATGACCTTGCGTCCAACGGCATCGACGAAGTAATAATAGGAACGGAAGAGGCTTCCCACTCTGGCGGCCCGCCACCAGCTCGAAACAGTTCGACGGCCAGAAGCGAACAGGATGCCAAGCAGCACGGTTTGAAGACGCCAACGGTTTCGTCCGTGTAACGGGGCCGCCATTGCCGCGATCCATCGATTCCACTCGAGAGTCATCCTGACATCGAACATTCCGACCTTCCTTTCCGGATTGTTGACTCGTTTTAGCAACAACAATCATGACAGGAAGGCGGAATTTTATAAGGCCTAAATCAATCTGCTATGTTTGTAGAAATTGGCAAAGTGCAGTTTATCTGGTGGAATAATGATCCGCCAGATTTGGCTTCAAGCTATAATGCATTGATGACTGCTCTGAACACCCCGAAGCCTGCAAGCACATGAATATCATTGAAGTCAGTGGCGTTTCTGGCCCGGCCTCGCCCGTGGCGCGTGAAGATTTTGGCGTAGAGCCGCAGGTCATTTCAGAGCTTTGCCTGAAATTTGCCCTGACGGTGCCGCACTTCACCAGCATGTGGATGGCAGACCGGCTGGCCATGCCACTGGTCATTGTCAATGAAATGCTTGAGCAGCTTCGGGAAGACCATCTGCTGGAGGTGCTGGGTGCCACGGGTGCTTTTGGCTTCAGGTATGGAATCTCAAATGCAGTCAAGCAATATGCCATACGATTAATGGAAATATCGGGTTATCTTGGCCCGACACCTGTCCGCCTGCATGATTACTCTACACTGATTAACGACCAGGTTGACCGCACCAATCATGTGACATCAGAACAGGTGCAGAAGTCGCTTTCAGCACTGGTTTTGCCGGATCAGGCCGTGATGATTGCCGGGCTGGCCTTGTCGTCAGCCCGAAGCCTGTTCGTGTTTGGGCCGCCGGGCAATGGCAAAACAGCCCTGGCCCGTGGCCTGAATGATGCCCGGGCCGAAGGTGTGTGGATACCGCATGCCATTTGCATTGACCAGAATATCATTCGGATTTATGACGAACACATTCACGAACTTTTACCTGTTGATGATGAGGCGGCACGAGCCTTTGACAGCCGTTGGGTGCGAATTAAAAGGCCGATAGTGGTGGTGGGCGGCGAGCCGACGATTGAAGACCTTGACCTGAAATGCAGCCCGACGATGCGCTATTATGAAGCGCCGATCCACATGAAGGCCAACGGCGGCATTTTTCTGGTCGATGACTTTGGCCGGCAGCGGGCCGACCCCAAACAGCTATTAAATCGCTGGATTATTCCGATGGAAAACCGGCTTGATTATCTCTCGCTGGCAAACGGCCAGAAAATACAGATTCCATTTCGCCTGTGCCTGGTTTTTGCGACCAATTTAAATCCGCAAGATGACACAGATCCGGCATTTCTTCGGCGCATTGGCTATCGGCTTGAAATCAAGCCGCCACAGCCTGATCAATATGCCACGATTTTTCACCGGTATATCGAAAAGCTGAAGGCTGATCTTGACCCCACCGCTTTACCGTGGCTTTTCAAGCGATATCAAAGCGAGGGGCGAGAGCTGCGCGGCTGCGAGCCACGCGACCTGCTGGAACGAATCCGTGAGATTTGTGAATATCGCCGCGAAAATAAAATCACGGTGAATCCGAAGAATCTGGAAACAGCCTGGACTGCCTATTTCGGCAGCACTGACGTGCCTGACAGCGACACCTGATTTTATTTCAGGTAATAGGCATCAGCCGATGCCCTGGCGACTTCCGAATCGGTTTTTGTTGATCGGCGAGCGAGTTCGACTTTATTGACCAGTCGATCAAGCGATGCCAGTTGGCGGTCAACTTCGGTGTCTTTGGGTGTGAGTGTCTTGATTTTCCGGAATTCGGTGCGGGCTTCGTCCCATCGCGACTGCGAAACCAGCATCTGGGCCACATTCCAGTGCGAATCAGGCAAAGAAAGACCACCCAATTGAAATTCGCGGCGGGCTTCGTCGAGTTTCGAGCCATGGGCCAGATTATTATGCGCCCTTTGCAATTCAGGCCTGATTGCAATTGACTGTTTTAAATTCATTTCCGAGTCGGGCCAGCGGTTCTGCAGGGCCAGGCTATAGCCATAATCGCAGAAGATTTCAGCATTTCCGGGCATCAGGCTGATGGCCTCGCGATAATGCGTTGCCAACTTCTGAAAATTACCTGATTTATCAAGGCAAATTGCAAGCCGCCAGTGGGCCTCGGCCGATTTGGGGTTCTTTTGCAGAACCGACTGATACATTTTCACGGCTTCCTGCAAATTCGACTGCTTTTCAGCCGCTCGGGCCAGCGAGAAAAAGACATCGGCCTGCTGGCTCTGGCTGATATTCGTTTTTGAATCGGTGTCGGAATTACGCTTCAATCGGGCCAGGCCCGGGCCATTTTGCGCATTGCCACAGCCAGAAATTGCAATAACCAGGCCAAGAACGGCCACTGAGCGAATTGCATTAAGCCGCAGGCTGGTCGTTTCATTTGTGTGCATTGCAATCCCCCTGATTCAATTCCATTTGACAAATTGCATTTTCAATTGCCGTTGTTTCCGCCACCGCTGCCGGCCTGTTGCATATTGGGCAAAAGGCCCGAACCAGAAAGCCCGCCAACACCCCCGCCGCCAGATGAGCCATTCATGCTGCCAATGCCCTG
>JBJTRR010001127.1:0-8920 GCA_046076185.1 bacterium
GGAGAGTGTCTGGCGGGCTACGTCGATTGCCGATTGCGCAACCTGAGCACCGGCAAAAATGGCTGAAGCCTGAACTCGGGAAGCATTCAGGCCAGCTTCTGCGGCCCTTACGTCATTTTCGGCGTCTTGTAATTCCTGAGCTGATCCTGCTCCGCGCTGGCTGATGGCACGCTGACGAGTGAGGTTCTGGGCAGCCTTTTCCAGAGCAATTTTCGTCTGGGCCACAGATGGAACATTATCAATATCTTTTTCGGTGAGTTTTTGAGGCAATTCCTGAAACCCGAGTCTTGCAACTTCGGCCTGAAATGTTCGTTCAGCCTGCACAAGGGCCAACCGGGCATCGACAGGATCAAGCTCGACAAGCACTTCCCCGGGTTTCACCCGGTCGCCAATGTCGTGATTGACTTTTAGCACCCGACCGCCTTTTTTAGCCCCAAGCTGGAATTCCTCCCAGCCTTTCAGGCTGCCTACAACATCTATTTTCCGTTCAATTGCCCGAACAACCATCGGTTTGACGGTGATTGGAATGACCTTTGGGCCTGTGTCAACAACGGCTTGTTTCTGGGCTTCGCCACAACCGGAAATCATGCAAAATGTTGCCAGAGTGGTGGCAGTGAAGGCCAAGGTTTGAGCTTTGAATAATAGTCGAAAGTTCACGTTTAAGACCTCGGTTATGTTGTGCAGCGACAACAGGGATACAGGTAAGTCAGGTTGTCAGCGGTTGTTGGAGATAGCCATTGTCAAGATCGACAATCAGACGTCGGGCAAGAGACTCGGCAGGTTCATGCCAGAGAGGCGAATCAGGGTTGTAAAGGATGTCGATGACAGTTGAAACCATCTGACCATTGATGGCCCGGATGTAGGCTTCAAGACGAGAATCTGAAAGTTGAAGAGTTTCAAAGCGGCGGCTCACAATCGCATAAAGCAGTTGGCGGGCACGAAGGCCAAAGGACCCAACGGCGTCGGCAAGATCGGCACCCAGGGGACCGAAGTAAAGTGCGAACACGAAACGAGCCCGGTCAGGATCAATGCGGCTGAAATGAATTTGGAGCCCAAGCCATCTAGTTTGAGATTCAAAGGGATTTTCTGTTTGCTTATCAGCTTCAGTCATCGCCTGAAGCAGACTTTCAAGCGGTTCAATCACCAAGTGCCTGGCCAGTTGTTCTTTACTTTTAAAGTAATAGTAAAGCATTGGCTTGGTCACGCCCGCTGCTTCTACAATTTCATTGACCGATGTTGCTGTATAGCCTTTGCGAGCAAAGAGTTTCAGAGCAGTACGAGCCAGATGGTCTGCCACTTGGCCATGCTCTGGGCTCTTCAGCGAAGGTATTTCAGAAGTTGTTGAAAAGGCTGTTTCAGATGACAATGCGTTGTTAGCTGATGCAGATGTTTGAGAATATCGGGGTTGCTCTACCTACCGGTTGGTAAATAGATTATCAATTTTATTGTTGGAAAGCCAGAAGATATGTCAGTGGTATTAATTATTCTGGCATTATAAGTATTTCTAATGGAAAAAGAAAAACTCACGCCCGATAAGGCGTGAGTTATCGAATGATCCTGAGAGGACTACTAATTTACTCGTCTGGCTGGTCGCCACCAAGTGAGAAGAGTGGGCCACGACCGCCAAGGCCACCCTTAAGGGCTGTCGGATCTTGCTTCGGCTGACCGCCACCACCACTGGCCTGTGGTGGCTCGGGCTGCTCTTCTTTTTCGCCTTCGCCTTCCCAGCCGGCTTTCTTGCGGGAAAGACCGATCTTGCGGTCGTTGCGGTCAACACGCAGCACACGCACTTCGATCTCGTCGCCAACCTTCACAATGTCTTCCGGGCTTTCCACCTTGTGGTCTGCCAGTTCGCTGATGTGCAGGAGGCCTTCAAGGCCAGGCTCCAGTTCAACGAAAACACCAAAATTGGTGAGCTTCGTGACCTTGCCCTTGACAGTGTCACCAGGTTCGTAGCGGTTCGGAATATCCGTTTCCCATGGATCCTGACGCAGTTGCTTCAGACCTAGGGCAATACGCTTGCGATCCTGATCAACAGAGAGGACCTGGCAACTGACTTTCTGGCCTTTTTCGAGCAGTTCGTTGGGATGGCCAATCTTTCTTGTCCACGACATATCCGAGATATGCAGCAGGCCATCAATGCCTTCTTCGATTTCAATAAAGGCACCGTAATTGGTGAGGTTTCTGACAACACCCTCAACCATCGTGCCGGTCGGATACTTGTCGGCCACCTGCTCCCAGGGGTTAACCTGAGTCTGCTTCATGCCAAGCGAAATTTCCTGCTTGTCGCGGTTGATACCGAGTACGACAACGGTGATTTTGTCGCCAGGGCTGACAAGCTCGCTTGGGTGGTTGATGCGTTTGGTCCAAGACATTTCGGAGATGTGAACCAACCCCTCAATGCCCTCTTCCAGCTTCACGAAAGCGCCATAAGACATGACATTGACAACTTCACCGGTGACTTTGGAGCCGACCGGATACTTCTCGACAACGCCTTCCCACGGGCTGGCTGACTTCTGCTTGAGGCCCAGAGCGATTTTCTCGCGGTCGCGGTCGATAGAAAGCACCATGACTTCGATCTGGTCGTCGATGCGAACCATGTCGCTTGGGTGGTTGATGCGGCCCCATGACATATCAGTGATGTGCAAAAGGCCGTCGATACCGCCAAGGTCAACGAACGCGCCGAAATCAGCGATGTTCTTAACAGTACCGGTGCGGAGCTGGTTAACCTGAATTTCGTCAAGCAGCTTCTTTTTCTGTTCTTCGCGTGTGTTTTCGATGAGTTTGCGGCGGCTCACCACGATGTTGCGGCGAGATTCGTCAATCTTCAGGATAACGCACTTGACCGACTGGCCTACGAATTCCTGAATATCAGACGGGCGGCGGATATCAACCTGGCTGGCAGGCAGGAATACGTTCACGCCGATATCAACGAGCAATCCACCTTTGATTTTTCGACTGACCAAGCCTTCAACGACATCACCTTCATGATGTTTCGCGATGACATTTTCCCAGGCACGCATGCGGAATGCCTTGCGTCGCGAGAGGTGTACCTCGCTGGTTTCGTCCTCCATATCTTCAAGGAGAACTTCCACTTCGTCGCCCGGCTGCGGCGGAGCCTCGTCTTCCCATTCGTTGAGTGGAACGAGACCTTCGGCCTTGAAACCGATGTCAACAATAACGCGATCACCATCGACACTAATCACCCGACCGGTGACTATTGTGCCGATATCAAAACTTGGGCTGCCGACCTGTAGGTCGTCCATACCCATGGAGTCAGAACCTACAAAGGCTTCCAGCTCATCTTCTGAAACATCAAAATCGTTGATAAGGTTGCGATCGACCATCGACTTGACCATGCCGGCCAGGAATCATGAAGCTGATGAAAGCAAAGGCGAATGCCCGGCCTTCCGACTTCACAACCACCACCGGTTCCTGTTGTAAACCTGAAGGGAGACAAAACCTATCACCAATAGAACGCATTCCTGTGGCGATAGTAACAGATTATGGGGTAATATAACTGATTAGATTCCGGGTAACAATCCCGAACTGTGCGAGATTTTGACTATTCCCAAACGAAGACTCATTTCCATGGCCGATAACCATTCTTTTGATATCGTCAGTGAAATTAACGACGTTGAAATGCACAACGCCGTGACCCAGGCCCAGCACGAAATTGCTGTCAGATATGACTTTAAGGGCACAAAGGCCGAAATCGACTGGGACAAGAAAAACCACACACTGACCCTGCTGGCCGACCACAAGGCCCAGCTTGAAACCGTCATTCAGGTGATCCGCGAAAAAATGGCCAAACGCGGCGTGGCCGTGAATTCCTTCAAACGTGGCAAAATAGAAGAGGCATCGCACGACAGTGTCCGCGAAGTTCTGACCATGCAAAGGGGCATTAATACTGACGACGCCCGGACGATGGTCAAGGCGATCAAAAATCTGGGCATCAAAGTTCAGGCCCAGATCATGGACGAAAAAGTTCGTGTGACAGGGAAGAAAATCGATGATCTGCAGGCGGTTATTACACATTTTAAAGCGAACAATCCTGGTTTTCCCCTGCAATTCATCAATATGCAGTAAGAGTCGCTTTTTTCACTGCACGTTGTTTCCTGCTCTTATGGAAACTGTCATGGAACGATGAAATTACCAGTGTTTCGTTGTTCCTTTTCGGTTATACTTTTATAACCAACCTGGCGTGATAAGGCCCGGCCTTTCCCAGTAAAACTGGCGTAATTCAGCGGTGTCAAGATGATAAAACCATTCAAAATCAGTGGATATGCGAACCTTTCGCTGATCGTTGTAATGGTGCTGTTTGTTCAGCCGGTCGTTGCTGATTCGACCATCAGTTTTCGCCGGGAAGTGCAGCCGCTGCTCACCAAACTAGGCTGTAATTCGGGGCCCTGTCATGGGAACCTGACGGGCAAGGGTGGCCTGAAGCTGAGTCTTCGGGGCGAAGACCCGGCCCGTGACTGGTTTGTGCTGACTCACGAAGCCAGCGGCCGCCGCGTGAGCCCGGCCCGGCCTGAATCAAGCCTGCTGCTGACAAAGCCGGGCGGGCTGATCGCCCATGAAGGTGGAATCAAGTTCAGGCCGCAGGACCAAACAGGGCAGATACTTGAACAGTGGATTCGAGAAGGGGGCCGGGACGACGGCGAATCAGGCCCCCGACTTAAAAAGCTGGAGGTGAGCCCCGGCGAGACTTGGCAGGATGCCGGCAAAGTTCGAGAAATCAGGCTGAAGGTGATGGCACATTGGGCGGACGGGAGTCAGACGGATGTCACAAATCTGGCGAGCTTTGACATTAACGATCCTTCAGGGGCGACGATTAGTCCAAATGGCTTATTTATGGCTAAACGGCCGGGTGAATGGGTGGTCGGCGTGCGATACTTGGGCGGGAATGGGGTGAGTCGGCTTGTTTTTCTGGAAGATCATCCCGGCTTTGCCTGGTCGGGCCCGGTGCCCCGAAATCCGCTGGATGAAGCGGTTTTTGCCAGGCTGAAAAAGTTGCGACGGAATCCGGCTAAATTGGCAAATGATCATATGATTATGCGACGAGTCTATATTGATCTGCTGGGTGTTCTGCCGACCCCTGCCGAGATTAAAGCTTTTGAAGCCGATAAATCGCTCAATCGATATGAAAATCTGGTTGACCGGTTACTTGATCGACAGGAATTTGCTGAGTTTTGGGCGTTGAAGTGGTCGGATCTTCTGCGAAACGAGCCGAAGGTGATGGGCCAGAAAGGCAACTGGCAGTTTCAGCGGTGGCTGCGTGATCAATTTGCTCAGGACAGGCCAATGGACCATTTTGCGGCCGAACTGATTACAACAACAGGCAGCACATGGAACGCACCCTGGTCGTCGTTTCATCGCACAAATCGTGACCCAGAGACAGCCGCTGAGACCTTTGCTCAGGTTTTTCTGGGGTACCGGTTGCAATGTGCCAGGTGCCACAATCATCCGTCGGATGTTTGGACACAGAATGATTATTACGGCCTCGCGGCCAGCTTTGCGAATCTGAAGCGAAAGGATTTGAATAACGTACGCCGGGATCGGTTCGACAAGCATGAATTTAACGGCGACGAAGTGATTTATTTTGAGGGCCGGCCCGAAATAGTTCAGCCACGATCAGGTGAAACGCTGCTGGCAAAGCCTTTGGGTGGCAGCGTTTTGGCTGATGATGCGGCTGAATTTCCTGACGCAGCACTTCGATATCTGGCCGACTGGCTGACACGCTACAACCGACAATTTTCCAGAAATATTGCGAATCGTGTCTGGTTTCAGCTAATGGGCAAAGGCGTGGTTGACCCGGTGGATGATTTCAGAGAGTCGAATCCTCCTTCAAATCCCGAACTTTTAGATGAATTGGAAAAGGCTTTTGTGCAGGGTGGAAAGAGGCTTAAGCCATTAGCCCGGATGATTGCGACGAGCGCGGTTTACCGGCTGGATTCGAATTCAGATGAGCGATATCCGGCCACTGAGGCTGATTTTGGGCGATCGGTCATTCGTCTTTTGCAGGCGGAGGTAATTCGAGATATTGTGGATCAGGCGACGGGCTTTGAGCGAAGCCAGGAAGATGCCCCGGATGGATTGCGGGCTGGGCAAATGGCGGCAGCAAATACGCGTGGCGAAGAGTTCATGAAAGTTTTTGGCAAGCCCGAAAGACTTTTATCGTGTGAATGCGAGCGGAGCGACGAAACGACCCTGGCACAGGCTTTTCAACTGATCAATGGTGAAACAGTGCGGTCGGCTTTGGAGAATAGCGAAAACCGTATTGGACGGCTTTTGCGAATGTCGGAGTCAGACCCTGATTCGGCGTTAAGTGAGCTGTTTCTGGCGAGCCTGAGTCGAAGGCCGACGGCAGCTGAATTGATGCGATTAAAGCAGTATTTGGCAGAATCTAAGGACCGGCGGGCAGCCTGGGAAGATGTGGTGTGGGCAACGCTGAATGCTAAGGAATTTCTTTTCCGACATTGATACGCGCTATAGTATCAAATGAAAGAGGGCAAGCCGATGAGCCGGGAGATGGAAGATTATCGCACGTCGCTGGCTTTGCCTGTTTCCCGTCGTCACCTCCTGACGGCCGGTTTTGGCGGGCTATTTGGCCTGAATCTGCCAAGACTGCTTGCTGCTGACGAAAAGAATGCCGCAGGGCTGGCACCTCGGGTGAAGTCGGTGATTTTTCTACACCAGTGGGGTGGGCCGAGCCATATTGACACCTTTGACATGAAACCTGATGCACCGGCAGGGATGCGTGGCGATTTCTCGCCGATATCCTCAAGTGTGCCTGGCCTGAATTTATGCGAGCATCTGCCGCGATTCTCCAAAATTTTGCATCAGTTTGCCCAGGTGCGTACGGTGCAGCACCGCATGAAAAACCATAATTCTGCCGGATATTACAGCCTTTCAGGCCATATTCCGCCGCTGGATGACCAGCGACTGCGGGACAGCCAGGAGCTTTATCCCGCCATGGGCAGCGTCGTCAGCCGGTTTCGACCGGTGACTGACCCGGCATTACCGACATTTGTTTCATTTCCGCACAAGATTGCTGATGGCAGCCAGACACCCGGGCAATTTGCCAGCTTTCTGGGAAAGGTTCACGACCCGTTTTACGTAGGTCAGAACCCAAATAGCACTGATTTTCGGCTACCCGAGCTGAGCCTGCCGGATACGATGTCGCTTAAGCGGCTTGATAACAGGCGGGACTTGGTACGCATGATCGACGAACAGGCGAGATTGCTTGAAAATTCAGCTGCGGCGAGTGGTGTGGACCGGTTTCAGGACAGGGCCATCTCAATGCTGACTTCGCCAAGACTCAAGTCGGCTTTCGATCTCTCGCAGGAGTCAGACATAATTCGAGACGCCTATGGCCGAACCACTTATGGGCAGAGTTGCCTTCTGGCCCGGCGGCTGGTCGAGACGGGAGTTCGGTTTGTGACGGTCTATTTTGCCCGGTCAATCGGTAATGGAGGCAAAGGAGGCGAAGGCGGATGGGATACCCACAAACAAAACTTTTCGGATTTGAAAAACCGGCTCTTACCGATGACAGACCAGACGGTGCCGACATTAATGGAAGACTTGAAATTGCGGGGCCTGCTGGATGATACACTTGTCGTCTGGACGGGTGAAATGGGTCGTTCGCCGCGGATTGGTGACCAGGACCCGCAGGGGCGGGGCCATTGGCCTATGTGCTACACGGCCTTGTTTGCAGGCGGGGGTGTGAAGGGTGGTTTTGTGTATGGTGCCAGCGACAAAACCGGGGCCTTTCCGACCACGGCACCGGTTAGGCCGGATGATTTGTCGGCGACGATTTTCAGGAGTCTGGGGATTGACCCGGCAACGGAGATGATCGACACGCTGGGCCGCCCCCTGCCAGCATCGACAGGCCGAAGTCTGGACGAGTTGTTTTCATGAAATAAACTTGTTTGAAGTTTTGCATGGAATAGAACAATCGCGAATTGAAATTCACCGAGTTGGAAAGGTAAATACGACAAATGAGCGAGCCACCCGTTGACATCAAGGCGAGGCAGGCGGATGGAGTGCTAGAACTGGTTTGGCAGGAGTCGGCCGAAGCGGTTCGACTGCCTTACAAACACTTGAGAGCTGAGTGCCCTTGCGCGGCCTGCAAGGATGAATGGACGGGAGCACGAATTCTCGACCCGGCGACGATTGACCCGAATATCAAGATTGGCGATATGGAGCTGGTGGGTTCGTATGCCCTGAAAATCGGTTGGAGTGATGGGCACGGGTCGGGGCTTTTTACCTGGGAAAACCTGCTGAAGATTTGCGAAAGTTTTCAGGCCTGAACGGGTGAAAGTGACATGAGCACCTTGCCCACCTGGACAATTGCCATACCGACCTACAATGGCGAAGCGTTTCTGGAAAAGACGCTTCAATCGGTGATGACGCAGACAAGCCAGGCGTTTGAACTGATTGTTTGCGATGATTGTTCGACAGATGAAAGTGTTTCTATTGTAAAACGTCTGTGTGGGCATCGTGTGGTTTTGCATCTGAATGAATCAGGCACGAACCTGGGCCTGGCAGGAAACTGGAATCGGTGTGTGGAATTGGCAAGCGGCGAGTGGATTACGATCTTGCATCAGGATGATCTGCTTTTGCCGGGCTTTATTGAAAAGCACCGGTCCGTTGCTGGGGTATCTGGTGAAATCGGCATGATTACTGGCCCTGCGGACCTTGTTGATGCCGATGGAAATACAATCAGTGCTTTGGAAAATCGTGATGATATGAAATGGCCAGATACCGATTATATTATCTGGCAGTGGCATGAAATGGCGGACGTGCTGGTGAAATGCAATCCTCTGCGATGCCCCGCCACCAGCTTCCGGCGCGATTTGCATCAGAAAATTGGTGGATTTGATGTAAAATGGAAGTATGTGGTTGACTGGGATTTCTG
>JBJTRR010001128.1:0-5138 GCA_046076185.1 bacterium
GCATCAGCAGCCTGTTTGGCCACCTCGCGGATGGAAGCATCCATCTCCTCAGTGGCCTTGGCCGTTTCGCGGGCCAGTTCTTTCACTTCGGTTGCCACCACGGCAAAGCCCTTGCCGGCTTCGCCCACGCGTGCTGCCTCAATCGTCGCATTCAGGGCCAGCAGGTTGGTCTGCTCGGCAATCGACGTAATCACTTTAATGACTTTGCCAATCTCCTGGCTTGACTGCGAAAGTTTGGCAACCGTCAGATTCGTGGCCGTGGCAACCTTCACGCCTGAAGCGGCCACTCTTGCTGCATCAGCAGCCTGTTTGGCCACCTCGCGGATGGAAGCATCCATCTCCTGCGTGGCCACTGCAACCATCTTGACTGATTTCGAGACCTGCTCGGCAGCGGCCGATACCACCGTGCCCTGTGTGCTTGTTTCTTCGGCATTTGCTGACAATTGCTGACTGATGTCGGATAGCCCGGTCGCGGCTGACCTGACAACATCGGCATCGTTCCCCAGGCTCTTGATTGAATCTCTCAGCCCGTCCACAGCATCGCCGGCCGCCTGGCCAATCTTGCCAAGTTCGTCGCGGGCCGTTGTGCGTTCACGCGGTGTCAGGTCTTTCTGGGCCAGTCGCTGAAGGCTGTCCACGCAGTTCTGCACGGGTTTGGTGATCGACCGGATAACCAGCAGCACCAGAATCATCGCTCCGGCAACGGTGCCAATCGTCAGGGCCACCGTCAGCCAGCGTGCCAGCTTGCGTTCCGCCAGCCGGGCATTCAGCATCTCACCCACAGCTTCGTGCAACTGTAGCAGAAGAGCCAGATTTTCAGTTCTGGCCGCCACCAGTGCCGCCATGGTTTTCTCGGTTTCCATGCCTGATTTGGCATCGGCCCGCGATGATTCGGCAAGCATGTCAAGCATTCGTGTGGATGAGGCAATATATTCCTTAAGATTTTTCGCCACTCCCGTCTGCATGGCCGGTGAAATGCCATAACTTCCGGCATCTTCAGCCAACGCCTTGCGAAAACTGTTGACACTGGGCTCAAAAAGCGTCTCTTTAATAATCCCGGCTTCCACGGCGATTCGCTGACGCAGCGAGGCCAGTTTTTCAGCCGACTGCTCCTTGCTGCCTGACTCAATCACCTCCATCAACCGGTCAATTCGCCACTGGGAATCAGGAATATACGAAGTCAGGCCGACAATTGTATAATAGCTGTCAATGTCGGGGTCAAGCACCAGGTTGGCCGTGTCGCCCGTATGGCTCACCATAATACGCACCAGGTCCATCGCCCGTTCATGGGCCTGGTTAATCTCTTCCACAGATCGGGCACCTTCACGCCGAATCTCGCTGATGCTGCGTGCCAGATTTTCAACCGAACCCTGGCGACGCTGCCGCTGGGCAAGCCCTTCTTCGGTGAAAAGCAGGTCGCGGCCATAAAGCCGGTTCTGCTCTTCAAGCCGGGCCAGTTGCTCGTCAAGCTCGCTGGCCACACCTGTAAGCTGGCTTTCCATGCCTTTCTGCCCCTGGCTCTTGCGCACAAGCAGGTCGCGATGTTCCGAAATGCTCTCCATCAGTTCGTTAAGTGGCCGCAGGAAGCTGTTGCCTTTGACTTCGGCCTCGGTAAATTGAATCGATTTGTTGATCTCCATGACTGATCGCACCAGCAGTACCGCCGTGGGCAGCATGAAAATCACGCAGATCAGAATCAGCTTTTTCGAGAGCTTGAGGTTATCGAGTATTTTCATGGGAGTGAACTCAGCCTTGGATTTTTCCGGGAACCCCGGTCGCCTGTGAATCTGTTTATACGATGAAATCTGTTTCGTGAATCAGTTTATGTCTGAAGCCACAATGGCTCGTCGGCCGCGCTGTGGCCTGAACTGCTGCCATGCAGCCCCACATAGTTCAGTATGGCTTCAGGGTCCAGCACCAGCAAAAGCTGCCGGGGCATCTTGTAAGCCCCCTTGATAAACGCCCGCCCATGGCCGGTCAACGTTTCCGGTGGCTCTTCAAACGAATCGGGCTGTACCTGCACAATATCCCGAATTCCGTCCACCACAAGGCTCGCCGGCCCGTCTTCGCTTCGAATCACCACCAGCATGCTTTCACCAGGCCTGGTTTTCGACGGCAAACCCAGGCAGAAAGATAAATCTATGGCCAGAACAATCTGCCCACGCAGGTTAATCAGCCCGCGAATCACTCGCGAGGCCAGTGGCACATGTGTCATCGGCTGGTGCCGCAAAACTTCCTGCACCCGTTTGACATCAAGGCCAAGCAGCAGCTCGCCAAGCTGAAACGTGCATAGCTGGGTGGTGCCTTCCAACGACTTCATAAGCCCCTGGCCTCCATCGTCATGGCAACCGGCGAATTAAGATGTCGGTCGGCAAGTTCAAGCACAGCCGGCACATCAAGAATGTCCGTCAGCTTGCCGGCCACAATGGCTGAACATTCCGACCCGGCCAGCCTCGGCTTGCCCGTCGCCCTGACATGCTCTCGCACAATATCAACCACACCGGCGAACATCAGCCCCACTGGCTCGTCGTCCTCGCGACAAACCACCACATGAATCGTGTGCGAACCATCAGGGCCACCATCGCTCTGCGCCATACCAAGCATGCTGATTGCACCCGGCTTCAGCCCGGCACCCAACAGGGCCACAGGGTCAACCAGGTGCAAAATGGTGCCACGGTAATTACACAGACCTGTGCCGTTTTGAAATTCCACATCCCTGGCTGCAATCGCCTCAAGCCTTCGCACCTGATCAAGCGAAATCGCATGGTTTGTGCCATCCATCGCCTTCATCACCAGCAGGCTCCGGCGGTCGTCAACCTGTTCCATTCCGGCTATCGTTTCAGCCAGCCGCAAGCCAGATGATCGATTGTCAGCCGATTCGGCCGCCAGTTGCGGCATCCTGTCCGTCAAAACATGGGTCTGACGCGCCAGCCCGAAAACATCAAGAATCAGGGCCACCTGGCCATCGCCCATAATTGTTGCGCCCGCCAGCGGTTCAATGCCACGCAGGGCCTTCGCCAAAGGCCGAACCACAATCTCCTGCGGATCAACGATTTTGTCAACCACCAGCCCAAAGAGCGTTTTATCAGCCTGCAGCACAACGATATTGGTAATGCCATTTTCCGGCGGTGGCTCAATCTGGCAGGCCGGACCACTTTCCATACCAAGGGCACGATTCAGGTTGACCATCGGCAAAAGCCGGCCGCGATACCGGTAAACCGTCACCCCCTGAAGCAGTTCCATATGGGCTGAAGCAGCCTCGCCTTCAAGCCTGATGATTTCAACCAGATTGATCTGCGGAATGGCATAACGCTCTTCACAGGCCACTATAATCAGGGCCTTGAGAATCGCCAGAGTCAGCGGAATGCGCAGCTTCATGGTCGAGCCCTGACCCAGCACACTCTCGACATCCACATTGCCGCCAATGGCTTCAATCGAGCTTTTCACCACGTCCATGCCCACACCACGCCCCGAGATCATTGTCAGGCTTTCGGCCGTTGAAAATCCCGGCTTGAAAATCAGCCCCACAGCCTCGCGGTCGGTCATCCGGGCCGCCTGGTCAGCCCGCAAAATGCCCCGCTCAATCGCCTTCCGCTTGACACGTTCCGGGTCTATGCCCTGTCCATCGTCAATCAGCTCAATATTCACCTGGCCGCCTTCATGCCAGGCTCTCATCAGCAAAACGCCCTCTTCCGGCTTGCCCAGTGAAAGCCGCTTTTCAGGCAGCTCAATTCCGTGGTCAACCGCATTGCGAACCATGTGCGTAATCGGGTCTTTAATGGCTTCAAGAACAGTCTTGTCAAGCTCGGTCTGTTCGCCTTCCATCATGACCCGGACTTTTTTTCCGGTCATCTGACACAGGTCGCGCACCACACGCGGCACTGCATTCCATACATTGCGTATGGGCTGCATGCGCGTCTTCATCATCCCTTCCTGCAGGTCGGTGGTAATGCTGTCAAGCCGCTGTGTCGCATTCTGCAGCGATTGCGACTCCTGATTTCCCACATTCGTATATTGCAAGATCTGGTTTCGAGCCAGCACCAGCTCGCCGACCAATGTCATCAGCCGATCCAGCAGACCAACATCCACCCGAATGGTCGATTCACCCGTTGCCCCGCCCGTCGCCACCGCCGCAGCAGCTGCCGAAGCCACACCCACAGGCAATTTTTTGGGTTCCACAGCCACAGCTTCGGGTTTTTCCGGGCTTTCTGCCGCAGGTGTCTCTGTAACACTGGCAGTTTCAGGCTCTTTTTCTGCTAAAGCGGGTGCCGCAATTTCAGCTGGCACCGGGGTTATGGTTGCTTCTGCCTGTTCGGGGGCTTCTGCCAGCTTGGGCGATTCCGCCTTCGCGAAAACTCCCGTCATCCCTTTTTCCAGCTTATGAAGCTTCTGTATCAAATCAGCATAATCATTGTCGCCGTCTTTGCCGGTCAAGCCAATCGCTTCAAGCATCTCGCGAGTGGCATCCGTAATCGCCAGCATCGCCGTGACAATCTCGGCCGTTACCGCCAGATGCCCGTCGCGCAGTTGCGATAGCAGACTCTCGCCGGAATGCCCCACAGCCCCAAGATTTGCAAACCCCAAAAACTGGGCACAGCCCTTGATCGAATGAAAATTGCGAAAAACCCGGCCCAGAATTTCCCTGCTGGCACCATCCCGCTCAAGGACCAGAAGATCCTGATCGATCTGCTCCAGATAGTCTCTGGCTTCAACAAGAAATTCCTGGACAAAGTTGTCCATGTGCCACGTTTCCCGGGTGCAAGCTCAACGGCTCATTCACTTTCGGAATGATTCATCTCAAACATAACCGATATTCAGATGAATTTGCCCAAATCCCCAAATTCGAAAAAATTCTCATTCAAATTTTAACGACTACAAGCTTCAGACCCGTTTTATGAAATAATCAGATCTGACTAGTTATACCAAATTTAACAAATTTCGTGAAAATCCAGTTCCTTCGCTTTTAAGGGTAAATATAATGTCTCGACACAAGCCTTCAGGGCAAAGCATCGAGACATCACACAGAATTGCCATCCCCCCGGGTCACGTCACCTTACGTGTGTAGAACACCCGGCGGCCCTTCTGTAACGTCACCAGATTGAGGTCAAGGGCGTTGATCTTGCCATCGCCATTCAGGT
>JBJTRR010001129.1:0-3696 GCA_046076185.1 bacterium
TGCCCAATCGGCCGCCTTGCTGTAAACACCAATGCCCAAATGCTTTATGCGGCTTGCCAGATCGTGGCCAATGTCTGCCACCATTCGTTCAAACGAGACATTCTCGTCGTGACCTTCCACGGCTTTGGTTGCTGGTGTGAAGATCGGTTCCGGCAGCCTGTCGCTTTCTTTCAGACCTTCCGGAAGCTGAATGCCACAAATACTTTGCGACTTTTTATATTCACGCCAGCCACTGCCTGAGATGTATCCGCGCACGACACACTCAAAGGGCACAATTTTGACCCTTCGAACAAGCATGGATCTGCCGCTGAGAGCGTCTTTAAGTGCTTGATCAGCCTTGATTTCAGGAACAGCCTGAGCAATGGTTTCGATGTCGGCAGCGATCAGGTGGCTGGCAACGCCCAGTTTGCCGAACCAGAAGTCGGAAAGAGAGGTGAGCACTCGGCCCTTGTCGGGAATCAGAGTGGGAAGGATCCAGTCATAGGCCGAGATGCGGTCGGTGGCGACAAGCAGCATCTCTTTTTCCGAGACTTCATACATCTCGCGCACTTTGCCGCTGTAACATTTGTATCGGCCGAGGGTTTGTGACCAGATCTCAGGCACTTTTCGAGATTCCTTGCGTTCCCAATTCGGATCGAAACCGACAAAACTGTATCGATTTAAATATTTTATCCAAAATTCATCATTCTTTTCTGCAATTTTCTTGCAGATTCGCTTCAATAGAGCAGCTTCTGAGGTGAACGAACCTTTTTGTCCCAAGGGTCTGGAGATCAGCATGTCTTATCCGAAAGTTGCCGCAAAAGTTCTGCCGATAATGTTTTTAATACTTGCAATAGCGGAGTTTAGAGGCATGGCACACGCAGCGGAAAAAGTCATCATCGCACACCGTGGGGCCAGCGGCTATGTGCCCGAGCATACCCTTGAAGGCGTGGCCATGTCGCATGCCTTTGGTGTGAATTACATTGAGCAGGATCTGGTGCTGACCAAAGACCGCGTACCGGTTGTGCTTCATGATATCGAACTTGAGCCGATGACGGATGTTGCGATCAAATTTCCGGGCCGCTGCCGGGCCGATGGCAAATATTATGCAATTGATTTCACCCTGGCCGAGATCAAGCAACTTAATCTTCACGAACGCAAGAACTTGAAGACGGGCGAACAGGCCTTCCCGGGCCGCTTTCCGATGATGCTTGGCCAGTTTCGTATCCCTACGCTGGAAGAAGAGTTGCAGCTCATTCAGGGGCTCAACAAAAGCCGGGGCAAAAATATCGGAATTTATCCTGAAATCAAGTCGCCTTCGTTTCACCGGGCCGAAGGGGCCGACCTCTCGGCAATCGCGATCAAAATACTTGCCCAGTATGGATATAAGTCAAAATCAGATAACTGCATTATGCAGTGCTTTGAATGGCCGGAACTCAAAGAAATTCGCAAACTTGGTTATTCAGGCCGGCTGGTTTATCTGGTCGGCGGCAAGACAACCCGGCTGGATGGCGAAGAAAAAGTGCCGTTCAACCTTGAAACGATGAAGCAGATTGCAAAGGTGGCTGATGGCGTTGGCCCGGCTTATTCTCTTGTGATTGATGAAGATACGGCAGGAAATTGGAAAAGGACCGGTTTTGTGTCGCTGGCGCATCAGGCAGGGCTGGTTGTGCATCCATACACCCTTCGCGCCGATGTGCCGGTGGGCAAGGTGAAGGATATTTCGCAGATGTTCGAGCTGATATTCACCGAAGGTCAGGCCGATGGTGTCTTTACAGATCACCCGGATGCCGGTGTGAGGTGGCGGCAAAGCCATTAGGATTATGCTGTTGTCGGCTGAAGAATTCTTGTCAAACTGGCTTTGACCGAATTCGACAGGAAAGGCATAATTTCGGCCACGTTCAACTCTTATCGCCTCCTCCATTTCGGTGCAGGGCGGGGCAACCGCAAGGGCTGGCAAGATGCTGGCCCGGGCACTGAAATCAAGCATCAGGAATGGCACGGATGTCAAAAGCCGCAAACGACTTGAAAACAGACCCAGGGCATGCACGACCGATCGTCAGGCCACGGCCGGCGATGTTCCGGGCTCTGGGGCACACCGAGCCGCCTGCGGAAGTTTGCGTGGACGGCGTTTCTTACAGGCTTCTGCGAGTTTTCAAGCACGATTCCTGGGCGGCCACTGCCCTGTATCAGGCCCAAGGCGGCCAAAAAACCATCTGCAAGTTCAATCGCGTGCAGTCCATCGGGCCGATCCCGATGCGCTGGCTTGGTCGGTTTCTGGCCGGTAACGAATCGGCCGCCCTGCTGAAACTTCAGGACACCGGCCATGTGCCCATCCTGCTAAAGGAAGTGGTGGCAGTCGGTGTTAAGCAACCAAACGCCATTGCCAGGGTATTTATCGAAGGGCATCCGCTGGGGCATCGCGAGGCTGTGCCTGAAGCGTTTTTCCTGACACTCAAGTCGCTGCTTAACGCCATGCATCAGAGGAAGATGGCCTATGTTGACCTGCACAAGCGAGAAAATGTGCTGGTGGGCGACGATGGCCAGCCTTACCTGATTGATTTTCAGATCAGCTTTATTCCGTCAAAGCTTCTGCGACTTCTGCCCACAACCTGGGCCCTGCTTTCGATCCTGCAAAAAAGCGACGACTACCATCTGGAAAAATTACGGCTTAAATCATCGCCCGCCGGAAGCGATGAAGGGATTAAAAGGCCGTGGTGGATTCGCATGCACCGGGCTGTGGCCATGCCGTTCCGGCAAATCAGGCGACGAATGCTGGTGAAGATCAAGGTTCGAAGCGGCGAGGGCCGCGTGCATACCGAGCATTTTACAGAAGAAGGGCTGCGAGAATCGCAGCCTCAGACCTGAATCACTTCACTTCAATTCGATTTTGTATTCCGACTGATCGGCTTTCACCTCAATGGTGATTCCCGAGCTGGAATAATTCTGATATTTCAGCGATACAGGGTCTTTCTTGCCGCCCAGGGCTCCTCTTACAGCCACCCTATGAAGGCCAGCGATGGCACCATCGTCTTTGACGAATGTTGTCAGAGAGAATGCTCCCGCTTCAATATTGCCATTGGCTTCGCGGCCGCCGTTATCTGGCTCGAAGGAGATGGTTCCTTTGGCCAGTGGTTGCCCTTTCAGGGTCACAGTTCCTTTCACCGCAACGGTCTGCTGGTTGCTAACCGCCGCCGGCGGTGGGGAATTGCAACCTGAAATAAAGCGAAATGATAGGAATGCGAGAAGTGCAGAATGTTTAATAACTTGCATTTTGGCAATAGTCCTTTGCAAAAAGGCTCCGGCATAACCCGGAGCCTTACTTTGTTTAAGATTTCAGGACGTGCCGGAATCAATAAGAATCGGCTGAAATCACTTCGCCACCGGCGATGGTGCCAAGGGCTCGCCATGTGCCGGCATTCACGGAGTCTTTGATAAATTTCACGCTACCGTCGGCGAAAAGCACGTTCACACCACCGGGGTGATTGCTGGTTGCGGCAAGCGACATGTAAGTTGGCCCGCCATCGTTTTCGTCAACAGAATCCCAGTCGGCCCGAACCAGCTGGCCGGCATTTGAAAAGCCAGTTGCCCGGCTGATAGCTTTGACTGAATGGTTTGGTGTCATCGCAGTGGTGAAGCCTGAATAGTAAACGCCGCCATTGCACCAGCGGGTGTGGCCAATCGGACCACCCGCCTTAACCCTGCCGGATGCGGTGC
>JBJTRR010001130.1:0-3571 GCA_046076185.1 bacterium
AGCGACCAGCCCGCCAGTTCTGAAGCACGTGCCGGCAATCGGCTGATATCCAGAATGGCCGGGCCAGTCAGCCCGAAGTGGGCAAAAAGCACGGCCTCGCGGCGCTGGTCAACCAGCTTTTTGTCGGCGTCCAGCACCTTCACCAGCACGTCGGGCAGTGTCAAACCCTTCAGTTCGTTCACCCAGTTGGCCTGCACCCGCACCGGCACCAGGGCCGGCAGGGGCGGGATGATTGAATGCCCGAAGCCGGCAGCCATCGCATAGCCGTCGCCGGTGGTCCCACTGCCCGGAAAACTCCTGCCACCTGTGGCCATAATCACGCGGGCGGCCCGAAATGAGTCGGTCGGGGTTTTGACAACAAACCCGGCAACGCTGCCCGAACGATCAACGGAAATCACTGGCTGATTGGTCAGCAGCCTGACCCCCGCTTTTTCCGTCGCCCTCAAAAGCACCGCAAGCACATCGGTCGCGCGGTCGCTGGCCGGGAAAATCTTGCCATTGGCTTCAATCTTGGTGCGAAGCCCGGCTGATTCAAACCAGTCGATGGTCTGATCAACGTCAAATGCCTTGAGCGATGGCCCCAGAAATCGGCCCGCTTCGGGGCTGAAAGCAGCCTGAATGGCACGAACACCCTGGCAGATTGCCGAAGTTATGGCCTGGTCAACCGGCCCTGTTACAGGCTCCAGCCGGCGCAGGCCCCGGGCATTGGTCAGGTTGCAGCGAGTGCCGCCCGACATCAGAATCTTCACGCCGGGGCGGCGGTTTTTCTCAAGCAGAAGCACATTCAGGCCATGCTCAGCGGCGGTGAAGGCGGCAAAAAGCCCGGCCGCACCGGCACCAATCACAACAACATCAAAAGCCTCGGCAGTCATTTCGCCGGCTGGGCCGATTCCAGGCGTGTTTTCAGGGCCTTCATGGCGTCAGGCAGCGGATGCACCGGCCCGCCGGCCATGGCCTTAATGCGTGCTGCAGCTTCCGTCAGCCGGTTTTTTGTGGCTGGGTCGGTTTCGGCTTCGGCTTTTTTCAGAAGGTCGGCGAATTTCAGGCATGCCTCGTTTTTCTCGGCATTTTCGCGGGTTTTGGCAATTTCGTCGGTGTTAAACAAAGTGCCCGTAGTGCCCGATGCCAGCAGGTTAATCCGGTCCTGCCGGTGCGGCAGGCCAAGGCCATGGCCCAGCTCGTGGCTGCTCACGCGGGGCAGGGGCTCGTCAATTCCATCTTCCACAGGGCGCAGGGCGGCCGTTTCCTTGACCATGGCCTCACGCCGGCCGAAATAGACGCCATTGACGTCAAAATCATGAATGAAATAGATCCGGAAGCCGGCAAAGTCGCGCCGGGTTTCGTCAGGAATCACGTCGCGAAAGATCAGGTGCGACTTCCGGGCGTTTTTCTTCTTCTCAGGGGCCTCTTTTTCGTCGGCAATGCCCGCCAGCTTGAAACGGGCCGTGTTCTGGGCAGGTGCGTCCTTGATAAATTCCACATCCCAGAAGATTCCAGCCGATGACCAGACAAGATTCACTTTCTCAATGATTCGACGAATATCAGCATCTGTCAACTGATAGCAATGCACATCGGGCACATCTTCCGCCTTCAGGCGATAGATTCGCAAAGGCAGAATCAGGAAATCTTCGGCGGGGCGGGCTTTTTTCACCTCTTCGGCTTTATCTTCTGCAAAGCTGGCTGATGACACCAGCCCCAGAAGCATGGCAAGACCAAGCAAAAACGCTTTATTCATAACCGAATTATCCCCTTTTCCCGATTTTTCCCGATGGTATGGTTTAATCGACATGCGGCATGCGTGTGGGCGGGTCAAGGTCGGGGGCCGATTCTTTTTTCAGCCGGGCGGCCACTTTTTCCGCCTGTTCCAGGGCCCGAAGCACGTTTTCACCCAGTATTTTCCGGATATTCGTTTCGGAATGGCCCCGGCGCAGCAGCTCTTCGGTTATCTTCGGGTAATCGGCCACACTGTCGAGCCCCTTCGGCCAGCGGCTGATTCCGTCGAAGTCCGACCCGATGCCGACCGAATCAATACCGGCCACACGGGCCACATGCTCAATATGGTCAACCACAGTGCCAATGCTGCCATAAAGCTCGGGCCTTTGTTCAAGCCATGCCTGAAGCATTCGGTCGGCCACCAGGCGATCCTTTTCTTCCGCCCTGATTTTTTTCTGCATGGCGGCTACGGTGTCGGCTGCGCCTGGCACAACAAAGCTGGAAAAGAAGTTGATCATGATCACCCCGCCATTGGTTTTCACGCGGCGAAGAACGTCGTCGTTGACATTCCTCGGATGAGGGCAAAGGGCAAATGCGCTTGAGTGGCTGGCGATAACCGGTGCCTGCGTGATATCAAGGGCGTCGTTCATCGTATCAACACTGACATGCGAAATATCAACCAGCATGCCCAGCCGGTTCATCTCCTTCACCACACGAACCCCAAACGGGCTAAGTCCCTGGCTTTTGGGCTTGTCGGTGGCAGCATCGGCCCAGTCAAGCGTCTGGTTGTGCGTGAGTGTCATATAACGCACGCCAAGGTCGTAAAAAATCCGCAGCATGGTTAGATCGTTTTCGATCGCCACGCCACCTTCCACGCCCATCATGCTGGCACATTTGCCTGATGTCGCAATCCGCCTGACATCGGCCGCCGTCAGGGCCTGTTCAAAATGCTCGGGATATTTTTCAATCATCCGGCGCACGATATCAATCTGCTCAAGCACAGTGCGCAAGGGGTTCGGGTGCGTGCCCGGAATATAAACCGACCAGAACTGGGCATTCAGGCCGCCGGCCTTCATCCGCGGAATATCAGTCTGAAACGGCTTGCCCAGCTTTTTCGCAATATCCGTTTTGCTGAAGCTGATGTCGCCTTCGTCTCGCAATTGCCAGGGCAGGTCGTTATGGCCGTCGAAAAGAATCGCCGTTTTATGAATTTCGCGGGCCTGGGCGGCATAATCAACCTTTTGCTGGGCAAAAAGCCCCGTGCCGGCCACAAGTGAAGCACCAACAGGCAACGAGGCTGACTTCAGAAATTCTCTGCGGGAAGGCATGGGTCGTTATTCTCCGCTGGATCTTGATAAGGCGGTCGTCAGTGAAAGCCTGACACTTTGGCCGAATTGATTGATGTAAATGATAACAAGATTATTCTGGCAGTGGCAGAATTTGATAAAACCTGCACGAACTTATCGTCAAAAATTGCCTGGTTGATTCAAATCTCCTGACAACCAAAACAATCACGTTGGAAAGAACCCGTACATTCTGCTTTTTCGGTCAATGCCCAAGGTTTTTTGCCGGAGTCGATTCGATTTCAGGCGTTCTTTCTATCGATAGTAAAGATGATTCGGAAAACAGGCTGTAGTTGTTGTCCTCCGACGCGCCCGCGTTCGCCACCATATTCCGGCGTGGCGAGGGGCCAATGGTGGCCACACTGGCCGCCTCACTGCAGCGCGCCCATCCCGGGTGTCGCCTATACGCACTGGGCATTGACGGCGCCGACGCCGGCATGCCCGTCCAGGGCGTGGAGCTGGTGGGTGCAGGTGATCTGGGCCTTGATGACGCGCTCCTGCTGCTGCGCCTGGTG
>JBJTRR010001131.1:0-1316 GCA_046076185.1 bacterium
AATGGCACGTTGTCAATCAACAATTCAACGCTGGCTAATAATACGGCAACGTATTCTGGTGGGGCGATATAAAATGATGGTGGTTTCGGCATAGCCATGCTGACCATTAATAAATCTACACTTGTTTTTAATAGTGCAGGCAATTATGGTGGTGTAGTTGATAATAATGGTTACCAGGGTAATGCCAAGCTCACAATCAATACATCTACACTTGCCAATAATACGGCAACTATACGTGGCGGAGCCATTGTAAGTGAAGGAACTTCAGGCATAGCCAATGTGACATTGCAGGGTGCCACATTAGTTTATAACAATGCGACAAACGCAGGTGGTATTTACAGTATTTCTACTACACTTCGTTTTTACAATTCAATCATCGCCAATAACACAGCCACCAATGGCGATGGCAATGTGAATGGCACAATTGCCACTTCCAATTATTCGCTTTATTCAACAAATGTAAATCTTACGGGTGCAGTCACTGCCAATAATATCCTTAACACCAATCCGCGGCTTGGCTTGCTGGGTAATTATGGTGGCCCGACCCAGACTATCAGGCTACTGCCAGGCAGCCCTGCGATTACCGGTGGCTTTAACGTGATTGGCACGACTGACCAGCGCGGGGTGACCTATGTATCTAACGGTATGGGTGCCTTCGCCTATGTGCCTGAAACGCCAAGCACAACCGTTTCAACTGCAAGCGATATTCTTGATGAAAGCGACAACCTGATCTCTCTGCGTGAGGCCATCATTTATGCCAGCACGATTGGCGGCTCGAACCAGACGATCACTTTCAATTCAACCCTGACCGCCAGCGGCAATGTGACGATTGTCCTCAACAGCAATACGGCGAATGGTTATGGCCCACTGCTGGTGAACCTGCCCGCCACCAACCTGACGATTCAGGGGCCAGCCAGTGGTAATTCGATAACCGTCAGCGGCAATGGCGCAACCGGCATCTTTTCCATCAATTCCAATACGACGATCACAAACCTGACCCTGACTCAGGGCGATGGCAGCGGGCTGGTGGCCGGCGGTGCCATTTATTCAAACAATCTGCTCAGGCTTGATAATATAACCATCAATAACAGCACGGCCGCTGACGGAGCAGGGCTTTATCAAAATGGAGGATTTGCCAACCTGAACAGCAGCAATATTGGCAACTCTGTTTATCTCTCTGGCGGGGCCAACCTGACAGCTAGTGGCGGGCAGTGGACGGGTTCACTAACCGGCAATAACGCAAATGTAATTAACATTTCGAATTTGCAGTCGAACCTGAACATCGGGGCAACGGTGGCAAGGATCCTCACCGCCGG
>JBJTRR010001132.1:0-6720 GCA_046076185.1 bacterium
TTTCAAACCAAATAAATGCGATTTTATGGCCGGCGCTGACGCTTTCGGCTCGTTGAATACAGCGGAAATGTCACGGCAAGCCGTCACCTACGATTGCTTTGGGCAAATAACCACCACCCCGGCCGCCTGCGGCGTCCACCCCTCCGGCAAGGGGAATTTGCAGATGGCGTTGTTTGAAAGAGGGATTAAAACCATGCCGGTTGATCTCGTTTTCGGCTTTTTAAAGCCCGTTTTGCAAGTCTCAGCCGCGATTGATCCAATGAATCATCAGTTTTATGAGTGTAACCGGGATATTACTAATCACAAGAATGAAAATGTAGAGAAAGGGAAATGTGAGAATGAAAAATACGAATTTCTTGTTGGATTCCTCCGATTCTTTTGAGTCGTGTTTTTTAAAGATAGCAATAAAAATTTTGCAAGCGAGATAAGTTAAAGGTAACTGACATAAAATCATAGAGCTGATTAGAAAATTGATAAGCATTCGGACTTCAGGCACGTTCACGCTGGTTGTGAAGCCCTGAGGAATTTTTACGTGATAAGTCATTGCCAGGGCGTCGATTAAAACATTCGACAAAAACGCGAAAAGGCTGAGAGTTGCAATAGCCAGAAGCAAGTTGACAAGAGCATATTGGCGTGATTCATCGAATGGGCCGACTCCAAAACGGATGAAAATCCACGACCAAAGTTTGCTGAGCCCAAAGCCGGATTTCCATGCGGTTTTACGCCAGTAAAAATTTTTATAGCGTCGCAGAATTTCAGCGTATTCGGGCAGCAGTTTGATGGTGGGGCGTTCAGGATCGACGATGGGCGGGTTGGCCAGAATGCCATTTTCCCGGATATCTTCAATGCGAGCGTTGGCGTAGAGGTTTTTGTTGGATTGCCACGAGACGAACTGGTAGTCGAGCATGGCTGGCCGGGGTGCTGCCAAATCCATCATCCGTTCGGCACGGAACTGCCGAATGGCCGGGTTAAGAGGTTCTGTCAGGACCATGAAGGTGACTTCAAGATCTTCAGGACGACAGTAGCAGCCTGTGTTGAAAAAGGAATGAAACAGGGTTGTCTGGTGTTCGTCGTATTTGATGTTTTCGTTAATGAATTGTGATTCAATGCCGACGGAGATGGTGTCGTGCATGGCCATCAGGACTTGGGCGCGATGATGGTGGGCATCGTTGTTCCAGGGCTTCAGGCGGCAGGCTTCGGTCATGTCGGTCAGGCCGGCGGCGACATTGCCGTCGCTTGATTGATACATGCCGCGTTCGACAAGCCAGTCGGCCCGGAATGAATCAGGCCCTTTTTCAAGAGCTTTTGTGGCCTGTTCAATGGCAAGGACTGCTTCTTTCTGACTGAAATGCACCCAGGCCATGGCAGCGTGGCTCAGGCCATGGTCGGGCTGGTCGCGGGCAGCGGTTTTCACACGTTCGATGAACTGGTTTCTGGTTTCTTCGTCGGTTTCAGGGTCGATGATCTTGCGATAATTGACGATCAGCTTCAGCGAAGCGTGCGAACTGGCATGCTGGCTGTCGGGATCAGTTTTGCGAAAAAGTTTGGACCACAAATGAATGGCAACCGGAGTGGATTTAAAGCGGGTGACGATCTCGGGAATCAAGAGGTTTTGAGATCAGGCGAAGTTCCCGGGCAAATTTGAGTTGAATCGAAATTGTGTCGATCAAATGGCCTTATGTTCAAGATTATTTTCTGAATCGCTGAAAGTCAATGGCCGGAAAATGCCAGAGCGTTCCATCGTCGTTCTGCGGAAAATGGTCGGAGGTGACTCAAAACATTGTTGAATGTAATCAACTAGATTTTCACTTTGAGATCGACAGCTTTCATCCTGTCAGGATTTTCGCTAAATTATTAGTTGTAATCTTACCATGGACACGAAAGATTGAATGACTTGAGAAGGTCTGGCCTGAAAACGGAATGATTCATCAGCCAGCGGGCGGCCCTGCTAAAGACAGACATGACGGATTGATTGTAAACCTGATCAAAAAGAGAATTTACGATGGCAATTGAACTCAGCCGGCTGATTAATACGTTAAATCCCCTGACACGCGAGACGCTGGCCGAGGCGGCGTCGATGGGTCTTTCAAGGGGTCATTCTTCGGTTGAGCTTGAGCATTGGCTGCTGAAGCTGGTTGAGCGTGGCGAGAGCGACCTGAGCCGGATTTTGAAGCAGTTTGACATTACGGCTGGAGAGTCGCTGAAGCGGCTGACGGCGGCAGTTGACCGGTTCCGTTCGGCCAATACGGAAGGTCGGGTGCCGGTGCTGGCACCGCAGCTTGACGAGCTGGTGCGTGAGGCATGGCTGGTGGGTTCGCTGCAGTTCAGCCAGTCGCTGGTGCGGTCGGGCTTTCTGGTGCTGGGTCTATTTCAGAATGAGCGATTGAGAAGGCAGGTGCTTGAGGTTCTGCCAGAATGGTCGCGGATTGACGCGGCGGGGCTACAGGCGAATTTTGAGGCGATTACAGCCAAGTCGCCCGAAGCCGATATGGCCACGACCCTGACGGGCCAGAAGGGTGCCGCAGCGGGTGCGGCTGCCGGGGCTGGGGCGGCAGCGACGGCGGGAGGAGCATCAACGGCACTGGGGCAATTTACAAGCAGCCTGACGGACCTGGCGGCGGCGGGGAAAATTGATCCGATAACGGGCCGCGACTCGGAAATTCGGCAGATGACTGATATTTTGATTCGCCGGCGGCAGAATAACCCGATTTTGACGGGCGAGCCGGGTGTGGGCAAGACGGCGGTTGTGGAAGGATTTGCGTGCCGGATTGCGGCGGGTGATGTGCCGGACGTGCTGAAGGGTGTGGATGTGCGGGTGCTTGACCTGGGCTTGCTGCAGGCCGGGGCGGGTGTGCGTGGTGAATTTGAGAACCGGCTGCGGAAGGTGATTGACGAGGTGAAGGCGTCGTCGCGGCCGATCATTCTGTTTATTGATGAAATTCATACGATTATCGGTGCGGGTGGGCAGGCGGGCCAGAATGATGCTGCGAACCTGCTGAAACCGGCCCTGGCGCGTGGGGAATTGCGCACGATTGGGGCGACGACGTGGAGCGAATACAAGAAATATTTTGAGAAGGATGCGGCGCTGACCAGGCGATTTCAGGTGGTGAAGATTGACGAGCCTGATTTGGACAAGGCTGTGGTGATGATGCGGGCGATGGCCCCGATGCTGGAAAAACACCATGGGGTGCGGGTGCTGGATGAGGCGGTGCGGGCGAGTGTTGAGCTTTCGGCGCGGTATCTGGTGGACAGGCAACTGCCGGACAAATCGCTGTCGGTGCTTGATACGGCGTGTGCCAGGGTGGCTTTGGGTCAGGCGACAACGCCTGAATCGCTGGAAAAGCTCTTGGCCAGGCGGGCGGAGATTGTGTCGGAGGTGGAATCGTTGCGGCGTGATGGCACGGGGCTGACGAAGGTGGCTGAACTGGAAGCCGGGCTTGCCGTGCTGGATGGCCAGGAAGCCGAGTTGCGGCAGAGGTGGTCGGCTGAACAGGCCCTTGTGGCAGAGGTGGCCAAGCTTTCGCGAGAGCTTGCTGCGACGGTTGGCCAGGTGGCCACGAACGGGGCAGGGGCGAAAGAAGGCGAAGGAAAACCGGCGGCCGCGGTGGCGGTTGACCCGGTGGCGATTCAGGCCGGGCTGGAAGCCAAGCGAGCGGAGCTGGCAGCGATACAAGGCGACAACCCGCTGGCCCGGCCGTGTGCTGACAAGCAGGCTGTGGCCGAGGTGATTGCGGCGTGGACGGGGATTCCGCTGGGCAAGATGGTCAGCTCGTCGATTCAGTCGGTGATGAAGCTGGACCAGGTGATGAAGAAGCGGGTGGTTGGGCAGAATCATGCGCTGGATGCGCTGGCCGAGCGAATTCGGACAGCATCAGCGGGGCTGACGGATCCGCGTAGGCCGCTTGGTGTGTTTATGCTGGTGGGGCCATCGGGTGTGGGCAAGACGGAGACGGCCCTGACGCTGGCCGACATGATGTATGGCGGCGAGCGAAGCCTGGTGACGATTAATATGTCGGAATTTCAGGAGTCGCACACGGTTAGCCTTCTGAAGGGGTCGCCGCCGGGCTATGTCGGCTATGGTGAGGGTGGCGTGCTGACAGAAGCCGTAAGGCGCCGGCCTTACTGCGTGGTTTTGCTGGACGAAGTGGAAAAAGCGCACCCGGATGTGCTTGAGCTGTTTTATCAGGTATTTGACAAGGGGCAGCTTGAGGATGGCGAAGGGCGGCTGATTGACTTCAAAAATACGATTATTCTGCTGACATCAAATGTTGCGACCGACACGATTACGAAGCTTTCCGCCGACCCAGACACGCGGCCGGGGCCCGAGGCGATGCTGGATGCGATCAGGCCCGAGCTGGTGCAGGCGTTCAAGCCGGCCTTTGTGGGACGCACGACGGTGCTGCCGTATTATCCGCTGGCGGATGACGTGCTGAAGTCGATTGTCGCCCTGCAGCTTCAGAGAGTGGTCAACCGGTTTGCCGAGACGCACAAGGCTGTTCTTACGTTTGATGAGAGTGTGAGTGCGGCGATTCTGGGGCGATGCCGCGAGGTGGAAACCGGTGCGCGTAATATTGAACGAATCATCAGCCAGACTTTACTGCCTGTGATATCGACATTTATTCTGGACGCAATGGCCCAGGGGCAGCCGGTCGGGTCGATTGGCGTGACGGCGGATGCCAGTTCCCGATTCGTGATCAGCCCGGGAAACGCAGAAGTGTAAATGACACATGGTGTTGCAATAACAAAACAACGAAAAGGTGATTTGACGGCAGGCGGGTTTGCCTGATGGGGGCTAAGGTGTGCGGGGCATGCGGGTTGTAGAGGTTGTTCCGACAGTGTTGCTAAAGAGGAACATTGCACGGGGAAACTCGAGTGAACGGGAAAGAAACTTCTTTCAATTCGCCAGCTTTCTGAGTAAATTTGAGAGGAATTTCCCAGTGAGATCGGCGTTATTCGCACTTGTGCACTGGCATGAGGAAATTGGCTGTACAACTGATTCCGGAGTTTGAAAAAAATGGCTGAAAGCACGCAGCACAAGCTGGATAGAGTTCGTCGTCCGCGCGTTCAGATTACATATGACGTGGAAACCAATGGTGCCCTTCAGAAGTTGGAACTGCCGTTTGTGGTTGGTGTGCTGGCTGACCTGAGCGGTCAACCTTCGAAGCCGCTGGCGGCTGTTAAGGACCGCAAGCTGGTGAATATCGACCGCGATAACTTCAATGAAATTCTTGAGAAAGCGGCACCCCGGGTGGCGGTGACGGTGCCGAACCGGCTCACGGACAACCCGGACGAGAAGCTGAATGTTGAGCTGAACTTCAGTAGCATGGATGATTTTGAGCCGGCGAAGGTGGCTGAGCAGGTGGGCCCGCTGAAGGAGCTTCTGCGGATGCGGCACGAGCTTTCGCAACTTCTGACAAAGATGGAAGGCAACGACAAGCTGGATAACCTGCTGAGCCAGGTGATCAACTCAAGCGACCAGGCCAAGACGATTGCCGAGCAGATGGGGCTTGGTAAAGAAGACAAACCGGAATAATTCGGGCTGAATTGCGAATTTAAATAGATCATGAGTGTCCGCCCGGGACGAGTTCAGGCGGCAGCTTTTCAGAATTTGAAAGGGTTTAGAAGATGAGTACAGATTCTCAGTCATCGCAGCAGGGTGGCCAGTCGGCCGAGGCCGAGGTGAGCCTGCTGGACCAGATTGTGAGTGCGACGCGGCCCCAGTCTGACCAGGAAGCGAGCAGGGCCAAGGATTATTTCAAGCAGTTTCTTGAGCATGCGATCAAGCCAGGCCAGGTGATTTCAAAAGATGTTGAGACCAACATCAAGAACTGGATTGCGGCGATTGACAACAAGCTTTCGCAGCAGCTCAACGAAATTTTGCACACGCCTGAATTCCAGAAGCTGGAAGGCACATGGCGGGGCCTGCATTATTTTGTGCATCAGAGCGAAACCGGCCCAAACATGAAAATTCGCGTGATGAACATCACGAAGCGCGAGCTTTTCAAAGATCTTGAGAAGGCTGTCGAGTTCGACCAGTCCACGCTTTTCAAGAAGATTTATGAAGAAGAATATGGGCAACTGGGTGGCCAGCCCTACGGGATGCTGGTGGGCGACTTTGAATTTGACCGCAGCCCGGAAGACATCAGCCTGCTGAAGCTGATTTCAAACGTGGCAGCAGCTGCTCATGCACCATTTGTCTCGGCGGCGAGCCCGAAGCTGTTAAACATGGACAGCTATCAGGATCTTTCTTCGCCGCGTGATCTTTCGAAGATTTTCGATGCGGTGGAATATGCAGCGTGGAAGAGCTTCAGAGAGAGCGAAGACAGCCGCTATGTGGCCCTGACTCTGCCGCGGGTATTGGGTCGCCTGCCCTATGGGGCGAACTTCAAGAAGGTTGACGAATTTAACTTTGAAGAGTCGGTTTCGGGCAAGGATCATTCGAAGTATCTGTGGATGAATTCGGCCTGGGCCTATGCAACCCGCATAACCGATGCGTTTTCCAAATATGGCTGGTTTGCCCGCACGCGTGGCGTGGAAGGTGGCGGCGTTGTGGAAGGCCTGCCCGTGCACACCTTCCCAACCGACGATGGCGATGTGGCCATGAAGTGCCCGACGGAAATTGCGATTTCTGATCGTCGGGAATTCGAACTTTCCAACCTTGGTTTCCTGCCGCTTCTGCATGCCAAGGGCACAGATTTCGCTGTGTTCATGGGTTCGCAG
>JBJTRR010001133.1:0-1659 GCA_046076185.1 bacterium
AGATTTATGCCAAGATGTGTAAAGACAGTGGCTGCAATATCTTGTGGCGTAACTTTCCGGTCGCGGATGGAGTGGCCATTGGCGTCGGAAGAGCCGATGACCTGACCATGTTTCAAGCCACCGCCAGCCATGACCATCGACATGACATTTGTCCAGTGTTCGCGGCCAGCTTCGCGGTTGATTGTCGGCGCCCGGCCGAATTCGCCCATCATCAGCACGAGGGTGTCGTCAAGCAGGCCCCGGGCTTCCAGATCAGTGACAAGTGTAGCCAGGGCATTATCAACCTGCGGCATAAGTGGGCGAAGGCCTTTTTCAATGCCCATCCAGCGAACGTGGTCGCCATGGTGGTCGAAATAGCCCCATGCACCACTTACGACGACAAATCGCACGCCAGATTCGATCATCCGGCGGGCCAGCAGGGCTTTTTCGCCAATGCTGGTGCGGCCATAGGCATCGCGCAGGCGAGGGTCTTCAGCGGATACATCGAAGGCCTTGACGGCTTTGCCCGATGCGACCATCTCAACAGCGAGCTGGGTGTAATTGTCAAGATTGTCCATGCTTCGGTTTGATTCAAGGCTGGCATGGAGATGATCAAACTGAACACGAATGTCGTTACGGTTGCGGATTCGGTCAATGGAAACGCCCTTCGGTGGCTGAAAGAGGCCGGCCAGAGCGGTGCCCTGGACAGGCTCGAAGGCACCGCCCATATCGCCCGAACCCCAGACATCAGCCTTGAGGCTGTCGGCCAGGGCGACGAAGGCAGGCAGCGCCGGGTCAACCGGGCCGGCGTATTTGGCGGCCACCGAGCCCATGGAAGGGTAGCCGCCGCCATCGCGGCCATCGTCGGTGCGGCGGGCCAATGGGTGGCCGGCCTGCATGGTGATGGGTGTGTGGTTACTGGCCGAGCAATCAACCGAGCGGATGATGGTGAGTTTGTCCATCACGGCGGCCTGGCGGGGCAGCAGGTCGGAGATTCGAATGCCGGGCACTTTGGTATCGATTGTGCCGAAGGGGCCACGGATCTGCTCGGTTGCGGCCGGTTTCGGGTCCCACATGTCAATGTGACTGGGGCCGCCGGAAAGCCAGAAAAGAATGACCGACTTTTTATTCGGACTGACGCCGGGGCGGGTCGTTTCGGCCTGTAGTTTCAGCAAATCGGCTGTTGATAAACCGGCTAGCCCGCCAAGACCGGCCTGAAGGAAGAATCGGCGATTGGCCCCGCCGGCCCTGAGCAAATCAGTCGGCATCGGCTGAAACGGCGAACCTGTTTGCCGATGCAGGCGGGAATGGGATGACTTTGGCGAATGGTTCACGGAATTGGCTCCTGTCAGCCAGAGAACGTGACGATCAGGACAGATACCGGCGTGTGTCAGGGATCATTGATTAGTGAGGCACTATAATCTAACCGTTTCGGTTGGAATGTCAAACATTATCTGTCAATAGTGTGTCGATTAGTTTGTTTGCAAATTTCACGAGAGATTTGAGTAGCGGCCTAAACACCTCCATCCGCCGCGGGCAGCCTAAGTGCTGTTCGCGTCGGTAGGGAATTTACACCGCTTTTTTCTGCTAATCGCCTGATCGACGCTTGTCGATCAGGCAACGTCGGGTGTTTGAGATCGGCGAAGCCTCCGGGCTTTCTCAGCCTGAAAGAGCTTTTTG